>CAKMZU010000242.1 GCA_929200485.1 uncultured Gammaproteobacteria bacterium
GCTGCAGCCATGGCCCAGATACCGTGGTTAGCTAATGGAGTTAACTGGTCAGCAAGGCGTTTCGTGGTTCGAAAAAGTAACTGTAGTTTGGGTTCGGTGCTTTCTTCTTGAAGTAAGCCCAAAAGTCCTACTTGATAGAGGCTGCGCATGCGTTTGAATAAATCCTGGTAAGAATTGTCACCTTTGTTGGATGTTGCATTCACTGCTAATTTAGATGCATCGAAACTAAAACCGGATGAGTCACTCTCTAATTGAATGGGTTGTCGTAGTGCCGCTCTGCACTCATTGGTAAAAGATTCAATCAAAGGGGGGCAGGCTTTTCCTGTGTCTTTAACGTATTCAAGGTAGCAAGTTAGGCCAACCAAGCTGTGCCCAAGTGCTTTTAAGGCAAAAGGATTTTGTTTAGTATTTGTAGAATATAGCTGAACGATTTTTTGACTGTGCTCTGCAAGCGCTTCGGCGCAAGGTAGACGAATCAATTTTAAAATGCCGACAACCTGAGAAAGCTCTTTATCACAGCTTTTTAACGTGTCAGTGATATTGGTGTTATCGGAAAATAGTTCAAGCGATTTAAACACCGATTGTAAGGTCGCATTCAGCTCTTTATAGACAACATTAAGTGCCTGGGCATCAAGTTTGCTTTTCTGTAACACGGAACAACCTTAGCTTATTAGTCTTCTTATACTGCCATTTTTGGTCACGGTTTTGGTCGCCCATTTGGTCATAAATGGACAAAAAGCGACAAAACACCGTTAGAGCATTAGAATAATCAGTTAGTTGGGTAAATTGCAACGACTCAATCTATGGAAGTTTAAGCCATTGACCGAAATCACAAAAAGTCGGCAAGTTTTTGTCTAAGCGGTTTAGCTAACTGCTTGGTAGTTTTCGCCAAAGTGACGGCTCATTTTGTTTGCCGTCGAGAAAGGTTAGGTAGTCATCATGCTGGCTTAATTCATCAGATGATGCCTTTACGACTTTGAGTTGATGGGAGCTTGCAGATAATGTTTGAACAGATTCAATTTGCGTTTCGGTTCCGCTTTCCTCAGCAAACAGGTCTAGCCCTGTTTGGCCTCCAGTCATTAATAAATAAACATCAGCCAGTAACTCAGAATCCAATAATGCGCCGTGAAGCTCACGCCCTGAGTTATCAACGCTGTAGCGTTTACATAAGGCATCCAGGCTATTTCTTTGTCCTGGATGCTTCTCTTTAGCAAGCACTAAGGAGTCTGTGATGGTACAGATATCTTGAAGTTTAGGTTTGCCTGAATTTAATAGCCCTAACTCATGATTTAAAAAGCCCACATCGAAAGGTGCATTATGAATGACTAATTCAGCCCCTTTTATATATCTTAAAAAGTCATCTGCGACTTCTGAAAATAACGGCTTATCAGATAGAAATGATTGAGTGAGTCCATGAACTCTGAGGGCGCCTTCCTCACTCTCACGCTCTGGATTGATATATTGATGATAATGATTGTCAGTCAGTTTGCGATCAATCAGCTCCACGCAACCAATTTCAATGATTTTGTTGCCATCAGCAATATTTATGCCAGTGGTTTCTGTATCTAATATGATGATGCGATTGCTCATGGATCTTAATTTTCAATAGAATAAAGCCTTTTATTTTATCCTATTTCCTATTTTTTTCGATGGGTTTTGTTAAATGGTTGACTTAGATCCGGTTAATGAAGCAATGGATGGCTCTTTTTTTGATTGGAATTTGATTTCCCTTAATCGAATAAAGGGTTGCTCAATAAAGATGAATGAGACAAGTGATAAAAGCACTAAGGGTATCAGCGTGATGCTCGCAAGTAAAAATATGTTACCAATGGAGAGACTGTTAACAAAGCCTTGTTGATGAAGTAATTGCCAAACAATAAATAAAAGAGGGAGATGCAAGAGATACATAGAGTAAGAAAGTTGTGCAAATGGGTAGAGTAGACGGCTTGAGAATGCAGTATTCAGTATTTTACTGAGTCCGATAGGTTTTAGGCAGAGCAAAATTATTATACCAATAATCAGAGCAAAAACATGGCGGTGCGCGGTATGAAATAGATAGTAAAGCCATACAGGCAGCTCAATATCTTTGTAAACAGGTAAAAATAAGAACCCTAAAAATAGAGCGATGGCAGTTGCTAATAGCAGTAATTGATTTTTAGCCGTTAACCAGCCAAATAATGCTGAGCGGTGGTAGGTTGCCCAGTAAGCTAGGATCACACCCATGATAATGGGTCCAAAACGCGTGTGGAGGTTGATATACAGTGCCTGATTATAAGCTTCATTCAAACCCGGTCGACCGACGAGCAGGGTTTTGCCTGAGACTAAAAATTCAGGGTGTATATAGAGAATGCCCCATCGGATTATAATGGATGAAATAAGAAACAAGTATAGCCATATCAAAGGGTTGTGTCGCTTACTTAGAAACCAGCTTAGCAACAAAGGGAAGATTAGGTAAAACTGTTCTTCAACCGCAAGGCTCCATAGCCAAGGGATATACCGATGGGCTTCATCCAAAAAGTTGTTCAAATACAAAGCATAGGCCGCGACATAGCTTTTATGAATCCCTGCAACAGAAAAATAGGTAAAGATTAACAAGAAGCACCAATAAACAGGCGTTAATCGTAACCAGCGCCGGATATAAAATTTTTTCAGATTAATGCGATTGCGATTTTTTTGCTCTTCAAATAAAAGACTTCCGATTAAAAAACCACTGAGCATAAAAAATACATCAACGGCTTTATCTCCCATTAAAATCCACTGCAGATACCAGGGGGTGTTTTCGATAAAGCTTGCTGTATCAGGAGATACCTGCCTGAAAAATATCACCATGGAGTGAGTCATCAAAATATAGAGCATTGAAAAGGCTCTAATACCGTCAATTGCGGGTATGCGTGATTTAGATCTGGCGAAGGCCGGCTTGATATTTTGGATGGGGTTGAAACAGCCCAAAACTTGTCGTAGTAATCCGGCAAATGAGTTCATTGAAGTGGTATTTTTTTATTGTTATTGACGGCAAAGCTTAATCAATTGTCTTAAATAGCCTCATACATAAGGGCATTTTTTTAGTGAAATGACTGCTATGCTATTAGTCGCTTTGCATTGTATAAAGTTGGTTGATCACAGCAAGTTTTTTACTGTAATTTGCGAGTTAGATCAAAAGCAATAGTGAATAGGCAGGCGCTAGAGATATTTCTCAGCGCCTTTATTTGCCAATGTATCAGCAATTTCATTTTCTTTATGACCAGCATGCCCTTTGACCCAGTGCCATGCCACTTGATGCTGTTGAATATTATCATCCAGCGCCTGCCATAAATCCTGGTTTTTTACGGGTTTCTTGTTGGCTGTTTTCCAGTTGTTTCGCTTCCAGTTTGTCATCCACTTCTCAATGCCATTTTTTACATAGGTGGAGTCGGTGGTGAGTTTGACATTCGATGGCCGTTTAAGGGCTTTTAGCCCTTCAATAGCAGCGGTTAGCTCCATTCGATTGTTGGTGGTTGAGGATTCTCCACCGTATAGCTTTTTTTCATGACCTTTATAGCGGAGAAGTACCCCCCAGCCGCCAGGCCCTGGGTTGCCTTTGCATGCACCATCGGTATAGATCTCGATTATTGTTGAGTCAGGGGAATGAGTCATTCTTTATTATCTTTATGGATTGAAGAGTTTAGTGAAGGCTTCATCACTGGGATAAATGAAGGTCTGTGGCGTTTTTTTAACGGTCTGGGGGTGACAGGTGTAACCTGTTTGACCGCTCTTAGATAATAATAACCGCCCAGCGGCCATTGATGTTTATGAAGCTGAGCTTCCAGTTTCTCAGTAAAGGGCCTTTTTTGTAACCAGGGCCAGGGCGGGGTGTAGCATCCAAATTCAGTTTCTAATACCTTGAAATCAATCAGCTTCAACCAGTCAATCAGCTTGCTTAGGGTAAATAACTGATGCGGTTTTAATCCTTTACCAACGCCTTTAGCAATCGCAGTCTTTGCACCTAAAAAGCTTAAGGGATTAAAGCCAAAAATAATGAGCTGGCCATAGGGTATAGTCACTCGGTTGACTTCTTTTAACAAGTCGTGAGGGTGCTGACAGTAATCTAGATAATGATGCAGTAATACGGTATCAATGGATTGAGTTTCAATGGGTAGGGCTGAATTTTCAAAGAAAGCTTGGGCATGATCATAAGGCTTTTGATGAAGACAAAAATGATTATTGATGTTGCTTGTTTCAGTGTTCATTGGTGTTTCATCAGCTGATAGCTGAAGTAAATTAAAACCAAACAGTTCAGGTAGCGTTTTATCTAGCCGAGCTTGCTGTTCGGATAGCATTTTTTGTCCGGATCTTGAGCAAAAAAACAATTCGCAGGCTAAAAAACCTGATTGTTCCGCTGGATTCTCTTTGGTCATTTTGAGCATATCAGTTGTTGAAAAATCTGAAGCTTCCGTTCATTATGCAAAAGTTGAGAAAATTATCACTATAAAATCAAAGATTTTCACGGATCTCAGGCACTTTAATAGAAGCTTTATGAATATAGAACCTATCCCTGCATTTGACGATAATTATTTTTGGCTTTTATCAAACGATCACAAAGCGATTGTTGTTGATCCTGGTGATGCGCAGGTGGTGTTAGATAGGCTTTCCCAAAACGGACTAACGTTAGACGCTGTTTTAGTAACCCATAAGCATTACGATCATATTGGCGGTGTGGGTAAGCTTAAGGCTAAGACGGGTTGTCGTGTAGTTGCACCTGTCATCGATGGGGTTGCTGTTGATATGACCGTAAATGACGGCGACGAAGTGTCACTGTTGGGGAATAAATTTGCCGTTTTGGGCGTGCCGGGACACACAATTGAACATGTTGCATACTATAGTGAGGGTCTCAAATGCTGTTTTGTGGGCGACACCTTGTTTTCTTCGGGATGTGGTCGCATGTTTGAAGGAACTCCCAAACAGTTTTTAGCTTCTCTTAAACGATTGGCAGAATTGCCGGATGATACCGAGATTTATTGTGCCCATGAGTATACGCTTGCCAATCTTGCTTTTGCTCAGGTGGTTGAGCCAAACAGCTCGGAGATTTTAGCAAAACTAGCTAGAATGAAAAAAACAAGGGCAGAAAATAAGCCAACGCTTCCGACAACGATTGGCGATGAAAAACAAACAAACCCCTTTTTGCGAACGGATAAAACGCAAGTCATAGAGGCAATCCTTGCTCGTGAAGGAAAAAAGCTTCTTGATGAACCTGCGGTCTTTCATGCATTGAGGTCTTGGAAAGACAGCTTCTAACTGCTTTAAGCACTGAAAGCTATTCAGGGAAAAAATAACAAATAATAATTGCGAAACTGACTCTTCATCTAAATTTGCTTCTTAAGCGTGCTGATGAAGATTTTGCGCAAGATGGACTAGGCATTGAATTTTCATGGGTAACAAAAAGCTATTTCAGCTAATTATAACAACCAGTGCAATCATTCTTTTCACCGCTTGCTCAATGAGCCCCCACAAGAGTGAAAAGAATGTCTTGAAGGACTTTGATTTTACCAAGGAATTTCAGGTGGTCACTGGGCATGACT
>CAKMZU010000243.1 GCA_929200485.1 uncultured Gammaproteobacteria bacterium
CTTCAATAGTCAGAACGTGTTGGTATTTGTTTTCGTTAATGTGATTGACCATGGCGGCGAGAGAGGTACTCTTACCGGAACCCGTTGGCCCAGTTACCAGAACAAGGCCACGAGGTGTTTCGGAGATATCTTTAAATACATTACCCATGCCAAGGTCTTGCAGCGTTAATACTGTTGATGGAATCGTACGAAATACTGCGCCAGCTCCACGGTTTTGGTTGAATGCATTGACACGAAAACGAGCAACACCTGGGACTTCAAAGGAAAAGTCAGTCTCAAGGAATTCTTCATAATCTTTTCGTTGCTTGTCGTTCATTATCTCATAAACGAGCGAATGGACTTCTTTATGCTCCATCGGGGGCAGGTTGATGCGTTTAATATCGCCATCCACACGAATCATGGGGGGTAAACCTGCAGAGAGATGCAGGTCAGAGGCATTTTCTTTTGCACTAAAGGCTAAGAGTTCTGTAATATCCATGCTGCTCGCTTATTTTTATTGGTTTGTAAAAAAGAATTGCTATCTATGCCTGATTTGAATGCCAATATCAATCGTCTAATTGATAGAATGTTTAAGGCCGCAAAAAACGCGCAAAGAAATGTGGATGACGTTGCACTGATCGGCGCATCAAAAACTCAGTCTGTTGAAACGATAAAGTCAGCTTATGATTCAGGGCTAAAGCGATTTGGAGAAAATTATCTGGCCGAAGCAGTCCAAAAAATACCACATTTGCCGAGTGATATTGAATGGCACTATATTGGTCCAATACAGTCGAACAAAACGCGACAAATAGCAGAATATTTTGATTGGGTACACACCATTGATCGGGCAAAAGTCATCCAGCGTTTGAATGATCAGAGGCCGGAGAAGCTTGTACCATTAAAATGCCTGATACAAGTAAATTTGGCTTGTGAAGAGCAAAAGGCAGGTGCAAAAGAAGAGGATGTTTTTGAGTTAGCTGGGCTTATTGATGCAAGTCCCAGGCTCTCTTTTGACGGCTTGATGATTATTCCAAAGGCTAATCAGAGTGAAGCAGTATTAAGACAGGATTTTGCTACAATGCAGGAATTGTTGATCGATTTGCAGGCATCATTTCCAGATGCGAAAACGCTGTCAATGGGAATGAGTCAGGATTTTGAATTAGCCATTGAGTATGGCGCAACCTTTGTACGTGTAGGCACACAAATTTTTGGTGAAAGACAAAATTTCAAGAAGGGGTAGAAATGAATCAACCAGTCGTAGGTTTTATTGGTGCAGGTAATATGGCTCAGGCAATCATCGGCGGATTAATTCAATCCGATGTTCAACCTCAGAATATTATCGCCTCAGACATGGCCGAACAAGCGCTTGATTTACTTAGCAGCCAGTTTGGCATTCAAACAAGCTTAAGTAATAGCGAAGTTGCACAGAAATCAGATGTGATTTTTCTGGCCGTTAAACCTGACCAGCTGTTGGCAGTTTGTGATGAGATTTCTAAGGTTGTTGCTGACAAGCAGCCACTGCTGATTTCGATTGCCGCTGGGGTCTCAGAATCGAGTATGGCAAAGCATTTACCTCCGGGTGTTAAGATTGTCCGTTGTATGCCAAATACACCGGCATTAGTTCAAACAGGCGCCAGTGGCCTTTTTGCCAACAAAGCGGTGAGTGATGATGAGAAAAAGCTCGCGGAAAGCTTGATGCAGGCGGTTGGATTAACCGTTTGGGTCGATGATGAGACATTAATTCATGCAGTTACGGCGGTTTCAGGTAGTGGGCCTGCGTACTTTTTCAGATTTATTGAAGCGATGGCAAAAGCCGGGCTAGAGCAGGGGCTAGATGAAAAAACAGCGATGCAACTGTCAATTCAAACAGCCTTAGGTGCTGCAAAGATGGCTTCAAATTCGGAAAAAACGCCTCTCGAGCTTCGCGAAGCGGTTACTTCAAAAGGTGGAACAACAGCTGCAGCGATAAACGTTTTTAATGAAAATGGCTTGGAAAAACTCGTCAGCGATGCCATGCTGGCATGTAGTGAACGAAGCCAAGAACTAGCTAAAGAGATGGAGTAGTAGATGTCATCAATGGATCTTGCGATTAGATTTTTACTCGAAAATGTCTTTATGTTGTATATCTATGTCGTGCTTCTGCGTTTTTTATTGCAGCTGGCCGAGGCAGATTTTTACAACCCGTTAAGCCAATTTGTAGTTAAAGCCACCAACCCCTTACTTAAACCATTACGCAAAGTGATACACCCTATTAAGAAACAAGATATTGCCTCGCTGCTGTTAGCTGTTTTGCTTTATGGGGTAATGATTGCTCTGATTGCCTTGCTAGTTTATAAGACGCAATTTTCCATTGCTCAGCTGGCTATGTGGAGTGTGGCAGGGACGCTTTATGCCATTACAGGAATTTATCTTTTTGGTATTGTTATTTCTGCCATTCTAAGCTGGATTCCATCAACGCATGATCATCCTGCCTCATATCTTTTACATCAGCTAGTTGAACCGCCGGTTGCTCCCATTCGCAAGATAATGCCTGATCTTGGTGGTATTGACTTATCGCCTTTGGGTGCTCTGTTAATTCTTAATGTGATTCGAATATTTTTAAAGCCGTTTGTTCCCCTCTAGCAAATAAGATTCATGATCGGCGGAATGTCCGGAATTTTCATACAGGTTTTAACAAAAGGACAATATGACTAGTCATTACGAGTTATTGTCGACTCTAGATGTGATGGTTTAAATTTAATGGTGGCCCATATCGGAACGTGATCGGACATGATGTTTCTTTTGTATTTTATCGCCCTTGGCACCGAAAGAATGGTGTGTATGTGTGGAGTAGACATGGACAATATCATTACCTACTTTGATATCAGCAAAGACAAAATTTCGGTCATTCGTCGGATCCGATAAATTGTTTTGATTGGCGAACCTGACCATCCCTACATTGCCCATTGGAAACCGGGAAATAATTGCGTTACCCGTTTGGCAGCTTATATTAATGCCATCTTCATTCGCATTGACATAATAGGCATTAAACGCTTTGGCGTATTCTCGTGCGGTATTTCGGCCCGCACCGCAGGATGAACCACGAACGGTTTCGCTAAGTAAAATAACGTCGGGCCCATGACTACCAAACTTGTCTTTTAGCCATTGGATTTGATTTTGCAGGCGTTCGGCAGAAGGCCGAAATACGTTATAGCTGACAACAGTCAACTCGTCTTTAGCATCAACAATGGCATCTGAAAATGAGTCACCTTTAACCTTGCATCCCTCCTCGCAAAGGTTAGTCTTTTCGTCCGTTGCCGTGCCTCACTCGAATTCATTAAAGCCATAATCGCTTAATTCATTCTGATTGATAATATTTTCAATCAGTCGTTTACCGGGGAAGTCAGCCATAATGATGCCTGGCATCTTGCCTTTATCAATTGAATTATTTTCAAGATAATCCGCAGTTAAGACATTAATACCCTCAAAGGCAATTGTACAAATACCGATAAAACAACTCACTCGGGGGAAGTCAGGATAGGATTTTTTCCACCCGGGTGTGGTTAGGCCGGTGGCAAGCCTTGGTGCGGACGTGCCGTTACTTGAATGGCCGCTGGCAACAAAATAAGGGAATGATCCATAGGCGCCGCTTAAGTAATTCATGTGAAGGGTATCAGGGTTACGCTTTTTCGCTTTGATCAGATGATGTTTAACAGCGATCCATTTGTCATAAAGATCCCAGTTAGTCTTCATCTTGTATTTATCCTGCTTGATAATGTCTTTATAGGGCAGGCCGTAAGCATAGCCATCTTTGGTAATTCCTGAAAATTCCTGCAGGATGATAAATTTTCCACGCACTTGATCAAGCATTGGATTGGTTTCGGCAGGTATCCAGCGTTTTTCACCATATTGGGCTAAATATCTGTTGAGTGTATCGGTGTAACCTTGTGTATTGTTTGAGGGCTTATATTCTGGACGCAACCGAAACAACACAGTTTCCGTTGGATTGGCAGTCAGGAAAGCGTCAATCGATTTCAAAACATCTTCACCAAAATCGGTTTTTTGAGGGATGATGCCATGATATATTTTAAATTTGTTGTTGATATGTCGAGTGCGTATATCAAGCACACGAATACCTGAATTGAGCTGCTCGATTAATGTCATGGTTTGATTTTTCGAAATATCTCCACCTTTGGTTGACATGCTGTCATGGGTTCCCGGCAGTGACAGTTCGCCTAGCCTCTTGTTACCTCTAAGCCTGGACATCCAGTTTGGGTTGTTGGCAACAGCCCTTTTGTCATGACTGTAGGCTGCATCATTATGCGAAAAGCATAATGATGGCAGGGTTGTCAGCGATAGCACTATGGCTGAAAAATACGCTGGAATTAACCGTACCATGAGCCGTCCTTTTTTTAACCTTAATGATGATAATAGATGATCGTGGAGAGAATATGGATTGGAACAGTTGCAGAAAACTTTAGTAACTTAATTTTCGATGGGTAGTTAAGATGTTAATGCTGATAGAATCGAATCACATTTATAGGGGGAAGTTAGGGATTAAGAGCCACAGCCACTTAATCCCTTGACAGTATTAGCAAACGGAGCCTTGAATTAAGGCTGTTTAGATACGTTGAGCATTCCCATTGCATCCCAGCTTGGCTGACAATCGAACTTGGCATTGCGCTCACCATTGTTTTTGCTGCCTCCGTTCCATTGCAATCCGCAGAATGTATTACCTGAAGTGCGAACAGAAGTAATAATGATATTACTTAACAGACCGTCTGCATGGCTTGTGATGTAAACTTCATCTTTGCCTCCGCTACAATCAAATTTTGCGTTGCGCTCTCCACCGGACAGGCGCCCATCCCATTCTAAGCCGCAAGCGCCATTGCGTGTCATGATGTAGCCCTTGGTGGCCTGATAGCCGTTACCATCAACCCATGGGTCGGCAGTGACAACAAAGGTCATAAGATCTCCATTCGAGTGGCAATCAAATTTAGCATTGCGTTCGCCACCGGATAAATCGCTATCCCATTCCAGTCGGCAGTTTTCTCCGGAAGCGGTTGTGTTGAGTTTAAAATCATAACTATCCCCAGAGCGCATTTGATTAATGTGGATATCAGTCTGGTTAAGATTTGATGGCTTAAATTTAATGGTGGCCCATATCGGGGCGTGATCAGACATTATGCTGCTGTCTCGGCAATAGTCGCTTGTACAAAGCCCGGCATTGCTACTGTCGCCCTCCTTAACGAAGAGAAAGTCGAGTATTAAGGTCCAGTCGTCTTCAATTAAACCGGCTTCTGACGTGATACGCGATAAAGTGTCTATACCATCATGCGTATCGGTAAAATTGCCATCGAAAAACGGGTTTAGCGAAATATCATGTAAACCGAGTGGGTCGGCAAATACATGGCCAACGGCATTGAAGTCGCCACCTAAAATACGGGTAAATGGCTTGCTTTCGGAATGATAGGTCATTTCAGCATGTTGCTTCTTACGGATGCTATCGCCCTCGGCACCGAACGAATGATGCGTATGTGTGGAATAGACA
>CAKMZU010000244.1 GCA_929200485.1 uncultured Gammaproteobacteria bacterium
TGGCCGGGTGAAAAGGTGTTGTCAGTTTGCAATGGTTTTTTTAGTGAGCGATTAGCCGAAATGGCCAGGCGTTCGGGGGGCGAGGTTGTCACTTATAAAGCGCCAGAAAAAACCTGTGCTGACCTTGAGTCAGTAAAAAAAGCGATCATCGAACATAAACCCAAGGTACTTACCATTGTTCAAGGAGAGACATCGCATACGGTTTTTAATCAATATTTACCAGAGATAGCTACGTTTGCTCAAGCCCATGATTGCCAGGTTTTAGTGGATGCGGTCTGTACGTTAAGCACGTTGCCTTTATCGATGGATGACTGGGGGATTGATGCCGTCATTACTGGAGGCCAAAAAGGGTTATCGTCAATTCCTGGGGTCTCGTTGATTGGCTTTTCAGAAAAAGCCTGGCAACGAATTAATAGCCGCCCCTGTCCACAAACGCATTGGTGTTTGGATGCTCGGCTGGCTAAAAATTTCTGGCACGATGCGTCCTATCATTACACGGCGCCGGTTTCGGGTTTGTTAGCGTTACATGAAGCACTAAGACTCATCTGTGATGAAACTCTGAAAGTCAGATTTGAAAGGCATTCACGTTGTTCAAACGCTCTACAAAAAGGCATAGAGGCGATGGGGTTATCGCTTTATGCCGAAAAAGCGTCGAGGCTTAATTCCGTCATTGGTATCTGCTTGCCTGAACATCTAAAACCGAGTCAAATATGCAAACATATTTCAGATAATTACCGAGTCGAGATTTCAGGTTCTTTCGGCCCCAATATTGTGCGAATTGGTCAGATGGGTGAGCAAAGTCGAGAGCATCACTTGTTTAGAACACTCCATGCTTTTGGCTCAACAATGAGAGATTTTGGTTTGTCTGTGGATATTCCTCAAGGTATGGCGGTGTTGGAAGAGAACTTACAATCCAAAGCTTCTTAATCAGAGATAAAGAAATAAGCTATGAGGTCGTTTGTATATCAACTGAATCCGTTTCTTCTGAATAGACGATGATGATTTCACCGAGTCTAAGTTGTGCTTTTATCTGCTCAACTTTTTGAGATAAAGGCATTTCTGTATCACCATAATCCGTC
Organism: uncultured Gammaproteobacteria bacterium; assembly: GCA_929200485.1. GTDB lineage: Bacteria > Pseudomonadota > Gammaproteobacteria > Pseudomonadales > DT-91 > CAKMZU01. The sequence goes on from CAKMZU010000244.1 coordinate 1,080, forward strand.
CCTTCTCGCAGAATAAAGTGCTCAATGAGATTGTTGAGTGTCGTAGATTCAAGCTCGTGCCAAGGAATAATCATCAGAATGCGTTAGTTTTAGGTTTGAAAGATGCTCTCATGGATAAAGCGATTATTCAAATTTTTTTTCAAGAGCAAACCAGGCAGTTTTGATATCTGCCAGCTTAATTAATAAAGGTTCTTTGAGTGGTTTGGCTGCCTCACAGTTAGAGGTGGGAGTATCTGAGTATTTTTGGTAGCTTGCAGGGTTTTCAAATGTTCTTTCAAGTGTTGTCAGGATGGCGGAAACGTTATCTTTGGGGTGTTCTAGAGCGCTTATTGTTTTATTAGAAAGTTCTACGTCATCTAAATTTTGATCCAGAAGATTTATTTTTTCTTGGTTTCAAGTAATAAATCCTTACCCTGTACCTGTTCGGGTAATTGGTCGTCAGGTTGACTCAAATACTCTTTTAGGCAAAAAAGTTTGTTAAATAATGTCTTAATTTTATCGTGTAGTTCTGTTAGTTCGTCATTGGCTTGCAGTGGCTCGTTATTACTTGACATCATCGCCTTAGTTTCAGAATGCAAGCCTGTTATAAGTATAAAAACAAAAAATAATAGCGTTATTCTTATGGTTTTTCATCAAGAAGTGAAAATTTAGTCGTTTAGCGAAATAAAATATTGAGGTGGGATTGTCTCACCAGCCTCATTGATAGCGGCTTTAAATAAAACAGCCTGAATATTGTTATTCAGATCATACATTAAGGTTTTAGTAGGGTGATTTTTAACCCGTTTAACAACGGTTTGCTTAAGCTTGTTTCGGAATAAATCATAGTCAACTTTATGCAATGAGCCTTTTTTTAAGTTTGACAGTTTGTTTACCATTTTATGAGCAATTCTATGAGTCGTTTTATCAGTCATTAATTTCATCCTTAACCTTTCTAACTAAATGGCTAGTTTATTATCTGTATATAAAAACAGGTGGTCAAGTTTTTTCTGTATAAATATACAGTATTTTTTAGTTGAACATTTTAAGTTTCTCTTGTTCTGATGAGTATTTAGTTGATAAGGTTTCTTATGCTTAAAATATTAAGTTATGGATTAGGCACGTTAATAATCTCACTCAATATCTTAGCTATGGAAAGAGAGATGAATGATGTATCTTTAAACCCAATTGAAGTTAACAAAGGAGACTATAAAAAAAAAGAAAAAAAACTCTACTTCCCCGTCTAAAGCTAAAGAATTTCCCGCTCTTGTTACCGATGGAGCAAATTCAATTCCTGTTCATGCAGGATCAAAAGAGTTGACTTCAAATAATGCAAGCTCCTCACTAGGATCTCTTGTTAAAGAGTTTTGTAAACTGCCTTATGCAGAAAAAAAACGATCTGAAACAAGCAAAAAAGACCTGGAAAATGAAGTCAGTAAAAAATCTCCATGTCATTCTGCGAATTGTGGAGGGCAAGACAGGCTGACGCCAGAAAATAGAAAAATGCCCCTGGAAGAATTTAAAATCGATTTTTATACGCAAAGAAAAAATTTCCTTTATGGCGCCATAAAACACCCTGGATTTATAATTCCGCCAACTAGATCTCATAAAAGAAGCATTCTTGAATTGTTTCAACAAAATACCAGTATCTATAAAGAATTATTGAGGTATGCGGCAATTCAATTCGTCGTCAGGTATGGTTCGGGCGGTATTGTCGGAAAATTGTTTAATTATCCGGAATGGGGTGCTGTTCAGTTTCGCACTTATTTAGAACTTGGAGAGAGAGAAGAAGATAGTTTTTTTCTATGTGAAGGATATTTTGGCAAAAAGAAGCCAAAGCAATATTTGCTGTTGGCGCTATGCGGGGAGCTAACATTAATCGAAAATGAGACAGAAAAATCGACGCGATTTGGTGACATTGATTCTGGGAAAATTGATCAACTGAAAAATAACCAAAATGAAATAGCGGAAAAAGGCGTCCCTGCTTGGTTAACTGGGATAATACCTAAGTTTTTAGACGCTACTTACCATAAAAAAAGGAAATAGCTTCTGATTTAGAAAGGTTAATATGTTCACCTAAATAAACCATAACCACGTAAACGTGGGGTGATTGAATGCTTAAATCCAAAATTATGTGCTTTTAAGAATATCTTTAGATGTTTTCATCCCTTTCTTTTTTTGAATAAAATGGTCGATCAGCTGTGTTTCTTTTGGCCAGAAGAGTTGAGTGTAGGTCGCATTTAATGCAGGTACAATTTGTTGCATCCTTGCAATGCTTTCATGAGTGCCTAAAAGATAGGTTGGAATTGTCGGTTTAGTGAATAACGCAGTGTAACCACTTGGCATTAGCTTATGAGCGATGGTTGATAATGGGGAAGTGCTGGCCGCTTTTGGATTATTCAGTATTTGCTCCAGTAAACAAGCACCGCCTTGAATATGCTTGCCATAAATGTAGTTTTCGGAATCTTTGTATCCTTTAGGTGCATATTGCCAGTGTTGTCTAATGACGGCTTGATAGAGCCTCACAGTTGCCGTTTTATAGCCTGCTTTCAGTCGGCTGATAAAACTGAGCGCATTATAGGCATAGGCATTAGCTAATGCCTCCTCTAGTGGGTGATGGGGGTGCTCTATCCCTTGTTGTTCTCGGTATTTATAGTTTAAGAAGACAGGGAAAGGGTGCTGAGCTGCTCCCTGCAGAATTTCAAGATAAGTGGCAGTAGACTCAACGATATGATGGAAGAATTCATGATTAAAGACCTCAAAAACTAACAAGTGCAATAAGGTATCGAAATCCCATACTTGAAAATCTTTCGATTGCTTATAAAGGGTTTGATTGTGGCTAAGAAGTTTGTCGGCGAATAAATAAATCCCCCATTCCTTCTCTCCATTGCAATGAAATGGTTGATAACATGCAAGGGCATCTGCGGGTATTGCTGACCATCTAAGCCTTAGCGCCAAGGGCTTTGGATCCATTTGTGCGTCAAGAAGGTTATCTTTTTGTGTGCAATTAGCATCCACTTGACGCTTTGGGATGTCGTCTAGCTGGCCTTGAGAGAGACGATTTATCGCAACCCGATGAATATTGTGTTGGTTGGTATATTGCTCTACTTGCGAATTTATGGCGGTTAAATTATTTGCCTTAAGCCACTTTAGCAGCGTTTGAAAATCACCGTTTAATTCAGGGTGAGTAGTAAAAGTCATTGGCGATCCTTGCCATGATGTGTCGTTATTGTATTTGTGACTGCTTTTTACGAGACGGTTTTTTGACGTGATAGCTTTGAAAGTAACTTGTCCAAGTAGATTTTAGTGGCTCGTTTAGCAGCCGAACTGGTTAAAAAGGATAAATATTTTTTTTGAAAAATAGCATAAGCTTTGTCGATATTTTCAGGGTTACTGGAAATCCTTTCGTGGTCGTGGGTAGTATCCACAACGTAGGTATACCCCGGGATTCTTTTTGCGGCTCCATACTTTTCAGTTAGGCGAAGCCATAGGTCATAATCCTGCCAAGCGGGAAGCGTTTCATCAAAACTTCCAACAGCAAGAATCTTGTCTTTTTTTACAAATATTTGACTGCCAACAGTATTTCTTTTTAGTAAGTTTTTCATGTCTTGTTTTGCAGGGCCACGTTCATAGGTTCTTATTCCACGAGGTTCTTTTAAAAGGTAGCCTGTAAACAAGAATGAACTGTCAGTGTTGGTGTCTTGAATAAAGTTCTCAATTCTTTCTGGTGTAAATTCATCGTCATCATCAAGCCCTGTAACATACTCACCCTTTGCAGATTTGATAGCTGCGTTTCTACTGTAACAAGCACCTTTGGGTGTTTCATTTCGAATAAATTTGATTTTTTTTGATTGAATATAATCGTTTAGATGTGCTTTAGTGCCATCCGATGAACCGTCATCAACGACAACAATTTCAATCGGTGAATAGGTTTGTGCTAACACACTATCAATAGCTCGGGTGAGCAAGTGCTTTCGGTTGTGGGTGGGGATGTAGATGGAAACTAAAGATGACATGATAGGCAGACACTCTTTTATTATCAGCTCGCTATGTTTAAGTTTTTAAGTTCTTGAAGCGAGGGAAAGTTAAACTCTTCTTGCTTATACTTTATGTCCAAGGGTGACATCGGCTTTTTAGTCACGCTGATTTTATGTATATCATGTACTAATTGGGGCATTTTTTGTTCGATCGATGCGTAGTAATCTTCATATTTGAAGATGGGTTCTTCTGTTATAGGTGCAACAAGAATAGCTGGGCGATTAAGAGCATGAGCAAAAATAATGCCGTGTAACGATGATGAATAAATTATTTCAGAGGCAAGAATCTGCGTGGCAATATTTAAAGGTGTATCATCAATATCAATGTACTTCATACCTTTTGGCATGCGCTTTAAATAGACATCCCGTTCACGATAATGTGGAATAAACGCAGCAC
>CAKMZU010000245.1 GCA_929200485.1 uncultured Gammaproteobacteria bacterium
ATTGTCTGAAATATAACCCACTCTATAGATATTAATCAGGAATTATATTTTTTTACTTTTTTTTCTTGTTTCTCACAATTCCTTTGGATGCGATTTAAAAGGAATATATTTGCTCCAACCTAACAATACAGACCATACCATTTGTAGGTTCGATCTATCCATTCACCAAGAAAATTATGGCTCTCAGTGGCACTCAGTCATCATTGTACTCTCTGAAAAAAGCAGACATATGACAGACCGATCGCTTTTATATACAGCTGTCACACGCCCTCAGAAACGTCTTGTTATGCTAGGTGATCGAACGCTCATGGAAACGGCAGTATCCGCTGGAACCACAGGACTAATCAGATGGATTGGAAGAAGATTTAGTCGCAGAGGTTAATTAAATAAAATAAGGGAGCACGAAGCCCCCTTATTTATCATCTTTGCGGCCATCGGGACCTCTCCCTGTTCCGCGTTACCAAGTATAACGAATTAATCATCTTTGACAAATACCTGCGGGTGAATCGAAGCGTAGCAAGTGAGGGCCGGCGAGGCCCTTTGTCAAAAAGTAATATCACTATAAATCAATGGGTGGGTTTTTGTTCCTAATTTTTAGCAAAAAAAAACCAGCGTTTTGCTGGTTTTCAAAAGTCCTTTTTTACAGTCCATTTTTCTTCCTTGATGGCTGAATCCTTTCAGCGACTCCAAGCCGACACAATAATCACTTCCTGTGATGATTGCTAAAGCGTCCTTGCTTTGACTTGATATGATTCCCATTGTATATAAATGGAAATCATAGCCTATAGCTAAAAACCTGTTTGCATGTAAGCCATATCTTACAGTGAACGGCAGCTTATTGCTCAAAAAGACTAATTAAATGATTGAGGCAATACTGCCTCATCATATTTGTAACCTACTCACGCTTATTTTTTTATTATTATGGAGGCAGGTTTTTATTATTATTGGATTAAATATAGCATTTGATATGCCAAAAATATATTAATGATAAATATCAATCATTTAAAACCTCTTTGATATTTCATCTGGCTATTTGCGGAAAGCCTGGTAACACTCAATTGTTACCGTTTGAAACAAAGTAAATTTTAATCGGCATACACGCGCAGCTTTTCGTGGTCAACTTCACAACACAAACCGCCTAAAGAAAATACTCGAACAATTCTTAGTGTCGAAGTGATTTAATCAATTTAGATTTGTTTGGTTGAGCTACCTAGACGTAAGCTCACTTTAATATTTCCAGCTCGGTTTTCTTCCCCTCAAACACAAAAAGAATATAATCATTCACTGATTAAAAGCTCCCGCTCTATACATTTTCGATATGTTGTGGGCTTGCCTAAGCTCTCTCTCTGTTTTATTAGCGAGCGATCTGATTTCATTATCTTGTAGAACGAGGTAACAATCAGGGCGTAACAAACTGTTGCTCATCACAGAAAGATTGTGAGTTGTTAAGATGACTTGTGAATCTAGTTCTATGAGCTTTCTTACGATCAGGGTTGATAGCTCGTGACAATAGAATGCATCAAACTCATCAATAAAAATAAGAGACGCACCTCCCGAACTTTTTACTGTAGAAAACCAAAAATAGAAGAGAACTAAAGATAGCGTGCCATGTGATGCGCTTGATATAAAAGGAATTTGATTGCCTTTAATATTTAGGGCAAGCTTTTTCTTGTCTAAATTCTCAACGACATCAAGCTTTGTAGGGATGCCCGCTTCGGTTAAAAAACTGGCTAGGCCTTCGACTTCTCCGCTATCAATAAGATGATCTTCTATGTCAGTACCGCCATCGATGAAGCCTATGTAATTGTTTTGTTGAAGCGATCTGAAACACAACATTTGTTCAACATAGCCAAGAAATAGCACAAAAATTTTATTGATCGTGTTTCTTTTAAAGACAGTGTTGAGGCGTATGTATCTTAGCAAAGAGACCTTGGAGTCCCCCAAATTTCGTTCAAGTGTCTCGGCTCCTTCAAATTCAATTGATGCGATATTGCTTTTGCTTCGGTCGATACTGGCAAAACAGATGTCGTCAATAAAAAGCGATTCTTTTTTTAGTGTATGATGGTTAGTTTTTTCGTAGGTATAACGGATGGCATGTCCTTTAATATTGAACTCATAGAGGAAACATGCAGCGCGTTTTCTTCCTGCGAAAAGATAGTTTTCGTAACTCTCTGATGACGCATTTTTATCTGTTAGATGAAAAATGATATCGAAAATTGCATAGCCGAGGTTCGATTTGCCGCTTCCATTTTGACCATAAATCAGTGATTTACGAATTACACCTTGGGAGACACAGGACTCGTTGAATGTATAGGCATTTGTCGCAGTGAGATCGAGAGTTAATTTCTCTTCGAAATTTTTGAAGCCAGTGACCTCAAATCTGGTAAGCATTAGGTTGTCTTCCTGTTAATAAAGGCAAATAAGATAGAGACCATAGCAGGAAAATATTTTTCCGTAAAAAATTACGGCTAAATTAATCAAAATTATTGTGTCCACGCTTTGTGATCGTTTGTTTTATCAGGAGGAATTCGCTAGTTGTAGGTGAATCTAGTATTAAGTAGGGTGAGGCGCTAGCCTCATCCCTCTCACAGAACCGTACGTACGGGTCTCGTATACGGCTCCTGTAAACATATATCGCTAAATGACAGCGACACTAATTCCCGTTTTCGTTTCTTCCATATTAACCAGCTTCATCTCTTTATGCAGCCAGTCATTTGGCATTGCATAACTTGCTAAGGGACTGCAGGCATTTCTCCAGCTACTCATCCTGATCAACTTGAACGGAGGCTTATAGCCCAATTGTTTAAGTCGTCTGTGTAATTTCGCTGGCTTCTTCCATTGCTTGAGCTGAACGGCTCGCAGTCGCCTGCGTGTCCAGCCCATCAGCCCTCTCAGCATAAGTGCGCAATTGGCCACCCGAAAGTAGTTTACAAACCCTCGCAACACGGGGTTTAGCTCGCTAATGATTCTAGCAAGGTTGTTCCCATTATTACGTCTTGTGATTTGTTTAACCTTGGCTTTGAACGTTTTAACCTTCTTATCCTGTATGCGTGTATATTCTTCGAATATCTCCACACCAAGAAATTTAACCCCTTCACTGCTATGCGCAATGTGGGTTTTGGTCTTGTTCACCGTCAATTTAAGCGCATCACCTTCAAGATAGTTTGATGCTACTCTCAGTGCATTTCCTGCTGCCGCCTTTGAGGTGCAGAGAATCAAAATATCATCCGCATAGCGCACAATACGATGACCTCTTTCCTTCATGAATTGATCGAATTTGTCCAGATAGACATTAGCTATCAACGGACTGATCACTCCTCCTTGCGGACTGCCAATGCTTGTGGCCTCCTTTGTCATTCCAACCATCACACCACTTTCAAGGAAAAGCCGCAGCAGTCCTAATAGGCTACCGTCAGCCACTTTCTTTCGAAATTGGCTAATAATGATGTCATGATCCAAGGTGTCGAAGCATTTGGATAAATCCATATCAACGACCCACTGGCGGCTATAACGCCTAATAAATAGGCTCGCCTTGCTAATCGCATGGTGGCAACCTCTGCCCGCTCTGTATCCATAGCTTGATGGATGAAAGTCAGGATCAAAGATCGGCTCCAGTATGTTTCGCAGGGTTTGTTGAACGATACGGTCTCGAACTGTCGGAATACCTAATGCTCGCTCTCCACCCCCTTCTTTAGGGATAGTGACTCGCTTGACAGGTTGCGGTTGATACCGCTTTTCTTTTAGTTCCAGTAACAAGTCATCCAGCTCTTTACTCAGATTTTCTTCAAACGCAGCAAGGCTCTGGCCATCAATGCCAGCTGCGCCTCGTGAACGCTTAACCTGCTTGAACCCTTCATAAAGATTTCGCTTGGATAGAAGGCGTCCATAAAGACTGTAATATTTCCTCATCTGACCTGCTGTTTAGTGTGGTTATCGGTGTGAGTGATTGAGCTGATTTTGTCGGTATTATTCATGCTGTTTTCGTTGTGTGCTAGCGCTATGGCAATCTGCAACGATTCTGCAGCGTTACTCCCTTATGCAATTTCTACAGAACGCCGAGCTTTCATACTCAACCTTCTGCGAATATCCTGCTTTATCAAGCAGCTTGTGCAATCAAAATCAGTTAACGCCTCTCCTGATAACGCTTAATGTTTACTTCACCCCTTCGCACCTTTTAATCACTTTTGATGACTAAAAGTCAATGATACCTCCGTTCACTGTCGTTTCGGTTTTATCCTCCAGACTGTTACCAGCTTTCTTAGGCCGAAACTTCATCACTACTACGGGCTCATCTGCCACCTCACATTCACATTGCTCTTGAGTTTCCTCTTGAAGCAATACGCCCAGAACAAAAAGTCTGGGTTCAATGCCAGGCTTCCCCAGTTACTGCACTGACTCCCTGTTAGAAATACCATCCTCAAACACAATACTGGTTTGACTGAGTATTGGGCTTCACGCCTTTTTGCACGCTTACCCACCAGTGTTGCCGAATCTGGTTCGCTTACGCTATGTACCTCTAACTTCCTATGGCTTCCTTCAGACCCTGCCGTTGGCCAGCAACGCCCTTGCCAGTCGGATTGTCTTCCCCTCAATCAGGGTGACTCAGGTTTCTTTCAACCTGACGGGTTTGCCAGCTTCGCTGAGCAAACAAAAAAGAAGGTCGGTAATACCTTCAGGTGAAGGGAGGGGTATGAGCTTGGCGAACGTGTTGGCCTAAATAAGAAATCCGTTGATAGATTCAGGCAACAAATTATTAAACTTGAACCCAAAATAATAGCGTTAGACACACAAAACTATCTAGATGAAATGTATAAAAAATTGTACAAAAAAAACCTTGATGAGCGGCTTAATTAAGCAAACAATTTCTGTTAGTGAAATACGATTTACGGCTTAGCATAATTGCTCTTGCTTGCTATTGAATACAAAATATTAAGGCATATTGATGTTGAAGGTAATAAAAATCATTTTATTAGTAATTTTGCCGCTCTCAGCCCAATCTCAAGAAAATTTCAAATACTCTGTTGGAGCTGGATACGGAATGGAATTTGGAGGTGCTGGATTCAAGTTAGACTACACCCTTTTTGAAAATATTCATATCGTTGCAGGGCTAGGCTTAGCTCCATCTACTGGCTTCATATACTTTCTTCGAGATCGTGATGTGAGATGGAGACCGAAGATATCTCTACATTATGGCGTAGTCGGAGTGGCACAGGCTAAAAACTTCCCAGGTTATAATAACGGGGATAATTCGTATGAAAGCGATGAAATAAAAGACGAAACAAAATTCTTTTATGGACCTCTTGTGTCTATTGGACAAAAAATTAATATTGGTAATAATGGAAGAAATTCCATCGATGTTAGCTTCAGCATTCCCATCACCGATGGAGGTAAGAAAAAATGGCAAAGGAGGCATGACGCAGATGATGGTTACAACAATATCAATCTAGATTGGGGTATTATTTTTTTTGAACCAATGCCTTATAT
>CAKMZU010000246.1:0-1285 GCA_929200485.1 uncultured Gammaproteobacteria bacterium
ATGCAGACTTGCACAAATACCGCTTCTTCATCACATGAAGGCTTGCATTCGCCATTATGCAGTGCCTGATAAGCATGGCCATGATCTTCAAGCAGTTTGACTTGTGATAAAGTGAATTCGCCACTTCGAGAGAGCCCATAGCGGAAGTGGTTTGGATCACCATAAAATTTTTTTTGTGTTTTAAATGGCATTTTTATTACAGATCAATCAATAATGTTTATGGGAAATTGAGCGATGTGAATTATTGTTGTGGTTTTTAATTCTGTAAAATGATAGTTTTTTCTGGTTATCAATAAATTATTTTTATCGAAGTGAACACTGATTTAATACGAACGTTTTTAGAGGTTGCGAAAACGCGGCATTTTGGTCATGCGGCGGATAATCTTTTTTTAACGCAATCAGCCGTGAGCTTCCGTGTAAAGCAGCTTGAAGATGTGCTGGGTGTCTCCCTTTTTACACGCCAAAGAAACAATATCCTTTTAACATCAGCTGGCGAGCGATTGTTGCCACATGCTGAGAATTTACTCGCAAACTGGCAATTGGCGATTCAGGAGGTCGGATTGCCAAAAGCCCAGAACTTGCAATTGGCGTTGGGTGGTACATCGAACCTTTGGGATGTTTTTCTTCAATCACTCTTGCCTAAATTGGCTGAGAAATTCCCTCATATCTCCATACGAACAGAAATGAACCAGTCGCAACACCTTATTCGTTCATTGTTAGGTGGTCGACTTGATATTGCCGTGTTGTTGGATGCCCCAAGTAATATGGATATTGATTCACATCTGGCAGGTCATCTGGAATTAATCATGGTCTGTAATGAGCCAGATAAGTTGCTCGCTGATATCCCGTCAATCGGTCATGTCTTTGTTGACTGGGGAACCTCAGTCAATCTTCAACAGGCGAGGCTTTTTGAGTATCCGGTGGCTCCTGTGCTGCATACAGGTCAAAGTCATATTGCGCTGGAGTTTATATTGACTCACAAAGGTGCAGCCCATTTGCCTGTTGCTTTGGTAGACTCTTATGTAAAAGAAGGGTATCTCTATCAGGTCAAGGATGCGATGACGATAAAGCAGGATGTTTATCTTGTTTATTCCAGAGACTATTCAGGCAATGAAGATTTGGAATCCATTGTTGGATTTATTGATAGCTTAGCCATTAAACCAGATGACCCGCTTCGTTAATATGATCCGGATTTTTTATACAGGAGGAGAAGTTTGACTGATAAACGCTATTCCATAGATGATTTATTGTTATTGATGAAAACCTTAAGAGATCCGGATATTGG
>CAKMZU010000246.1:1295-5473 GCA_929200485.1 uncultured Gammaproteobacteria bacterium
CCCGTGGGATCTTGAGCAGGATTTTAAAAGCATTTCGCACTGTACCATTGAGGAAGCCTACGAATTATTTGATGCAATTCAGCGCGGTGATATGCCTCATATTCAGGAAGAGTTGTGTGATTTATTGCTTCAGGTGGTGTTTTATTCGCAATTTGCCACAGAGCAGGGCGAGTTTGATTTTTACTCGATTGTGCACCAGTTGACGAAAAAACTGGTAAGGCGGCATCCGCATGTGTTTCCAGTCGGAGACCTTTATCAGCCAACTAAATCTCGTTTGACGGATGATGAGATGAAGGAGCAATGGGAGGCTATAAAAAAAGAAGAGCGGGAGAATAAAAAACAATCGGGTCAATTTGATGATATTCCAAAAGCCTTGCCTGCGTTAATTCGAGCCAATAAGATTCAAAAGCGGATGCAGACCAGATCCATCGCAACCTTTGATGAGAAGAAAGGCTCAATTATTGAGGTCTTGAAGCAAATTGAAGAAAATAAGGATGCAGCAGTTAACCAGGAACTGATTGGGCAGCTACTGTTTGACATTAGCTCACTCGCCAAAGCGGCAGGGGTAGACAGCGAAGCGGCTTTAGTGATTAAAAATCAAGCAGTTATCGATAGTGAGCAGGCTAACCAATAAAATTTTCCTTGTGATGCAATCAACAAACGGGTAAGGTTGCGAGTCAAAAAATAATGGTGGTTAAAGCTTTTGGATATTAACAAGCCTTTACCAACATCACCTTAATCATGGAGTCTTCTGACATGCGTTTAATTCTATTGGGTGCCCCTGGCGCAGGTAAAGGTACACAAGCCCAATTTATTTGCCAGAAATTCGATATTCCGCAGATCTCAACCGGTGACATGCTTCGTGCTGCCATTAAAGCAGAAACTCCTTTAGGCCTTAAAGTCAAAGATGTCATGGCTTCAGGTGGATTAGTCTCCGATGATATTATTATTGCTCTGGTAAAAGAACGTATTGCTCAATCGGATTGTGAAAACGGCTTTTTGTTTGATGGCTTCCCTCGCACCATTCCTCAAGCTGAGGCAATGGTTGATGCTGGGGTTAATCTGGATTTTGTTGTAGAAATTGCTGTGGATGATGAAGCCATTGTCAGCCGTTTATCCGGTCGTCGTGTGCATGAAGCCTCAGGGCGTGTGTATCATGTCACTCATAATCCACCAAAAGTTGAAGGCAAAGACGATCAGACGGGTGAAGATTTAGTTCAGCGTGAGGATGATCAAGAAGAAACCATCCGTAAACGTTTAGCCGTTTATCACGAACAAACTGAGCCTTTGGTTGGTTTTTATCAAGACTTAAATGCTGACAATGCCCCAGATTATCTCAAAGTTGAAGGTACCGGTAGCGTCGAATCTATTACCGAAAAAGTCCTGGCCGCGCTTACAAAGTAACAGAAGGCAAGCCAATGAAGCCCCATACGGCACTGTTGATCTGTAATTTAGGAACCCCTGAAGCGCCGACCAAGCAGTCGGTTAGGGCTTTCCTGAAACCGTTTTTAAGTGACCCTCGCGTCGTTGAAGTCCCAAGACCTTTATGGTGGTGTATTTTAAACGGCATCATTTTGCCTTTCCGCCCCAAAAGCATTGCTAAGAACTATCAAGTGCTTTTTGATCAATACGGCGAGTCACCGCTTCGATTATATACCCAATCGCAAGTTAAAAAATTAAGCCTGTGCTTAAAAGATAAAGGGGTGGTCGTTGATTATGCCTTTACTTATGGTAATCCCTCTATTGAGCATCAGCTAAATAAATATCAGGATCTGGTTGAAAACATTGTTATTCTGCCCCTTTACCCTCAATATTCCTGTGCAACAACATCTTCGATCTATGATCAGATCTCAAGACTTCAATTGAGGCAGCGAGAGTGCCTGGATATTCATATTATCAAAGACTATTACCGTAATAGCCTCTACAGAAAAGCGTTAGCGAATTCTGTGAAAGATTTTTGGGAAAAAGCCAATAAAGGTGATCATCTGGTGATTTCTTTTCATGGTGTACCTGAGCGCTACCGTGAAAAAGGTGACCCGTATTATCAACAGTGTGTTGAAACGGCGAAGCATTTGGTGGCTGATCTTGGCCTGTCATCTGATGAGTATACGGTAAGCTTTCAATCCAGACTTGGGCGAGCGAAGTGGCTAATGCCTTATACGGATGAGGTAGTTAAATCACTTGGGGTTGCCAATAAAAAAATAGTCGATGTTGTTTGTCCATCCTTCTCTGTGGATTGCTTGGAGACGCTTGAAGAAATCGCAGTTGAGAATAAAGGGTATTTTACCGAGAAAGGGGGCGAAGACCTCCGATTAGTCCCTTGTTTAAATGATTCAGATGATCATATCCAAATGATGATCGATCGTGTTATGCCTTTTGTTGATATGGCTGCGGATAAATGAATTTGTTAATCATTGAAACAGCAGGTCAGCTTTGCTCTGTCGTATTACAGGTTGAGGGATCATGCTATGAGCGCTCTATTATGGGAAGTCGAGTCCATAGTGAGCACTTACTTGATTTTGTTAGTCAGTTGTTAGAAGAGGCAAATGCGTCACTTAAGTCTCTTGATGCGATTGCTTATTCGGCAGGCCCCGGTTCGTTTACCGGCATTCGTCTGGCCGCGTCAGTTGCCAAGAGTTTAGCTTATGCATCGAATAAACCTGTCATCACGCTAAGCAGTTTGCAGGTTATCGCGGCGAGTTTTTTGGAAAAACATTCAGATTCTGATTCGGTCACTGTGCTAATGGACGCACGCATGGGCGATGTGTATTTGGGTTGTTATCAAAAAGATGGCATGCAAGCTTTACAGGAAGACCGTATTTTGTCTGTGAATGATGCAAGCTTAACTGAGCTTGCATCACCAATCGTTGGGGATGCGCAACATTTGTATCCGCATCTGGCCATTGAACCTGTTTCACTTGATTCGAAAGCCTTGATTAGGTTAGCCGAGCTTGCATTGACAAATGGAGCAGTTGAATCCGCACTGGCTTCAAGCCCCATTTATCTTCGTGATAAATCCAGTTGGAAAACGCTTGAAGAACAACGCAAACATCAAAATCACTCTGAAAATAAATAAAAGGCAACGCCATGGATACACTTAATGTCCTCATATTGGCGATAATTCAAGGAGTGACCGAATTTCTGCCCATCTCCAGCTCTGCGCACTTAATATTGCCATCTAAACTCTTTGGGCTTGATGATCAGGGTTTAATCTTTGATGTGGCAGTCCATTTCGGCACTCTTTTAGCTGTTTTACTGTATTTTCGACAAAAAATCGGTTGTATGCTTTGTTCAGTTTGGGGGCAGTGTAAAGGCAAACCCTTAAATGATGATGGTCGACTAGCTTGGCAAATTGTGTTGGCAACGATTCCGGCAGTGATTGCAGGCTTTATTGTTAATCTCTATTTTGAGGAAGCGTTAAGGCAGGTCTGGATTATTGCATTGACAACCATTGTCTTTGGATTATTGCTTTGGTTGGCTGACGTTAAAGGGAGAGGTGATAAAACCATTACCCTGAAAATTGCTTTGCTTATTGGGTTGGCTCAATGTTTAGCTTTGATTCCAGGGGTGTCTCGATCAGGTATTACGATGACCATGGCCCTGTTTCTAGGAGTGAACCGGCATAATGGCGCCGAATTTTCCTTTCTTTTATCCATTCCTTTGATTTTAGCTGCCACCTTATTGAAGCTTTTGGACTGTTTGAATTTACCCGGTGTCGATTGGTCAACCTTGGCTTTTGGTGTGGCAGCTTCTGCTATCAGTGCTTACTTGTGTATTCACCTGTTTCTGGCTTTTATTGAAAAAATTGGCTTCCTGCCTTTTGTTATTTATCGTTTAATCCTAGGCATCGTTTTGCTGTTTTTGATCGTTTAGTAAATGAATATCCCTTTGCGGGTAGGGGATTGAAATGCCATTGCGATCAAAGATCAATTTAACCTCTTCAAAAAGTGACCACCTTGTTTCCCAATAGGTCTCTTTTGATGTCCAGACCCTGACCAGAATATTCACACTGGAATCAGCCAGGTCATCGACGACAATAATTGGCTTGGGCTCATCAAGAATATATTCGTTGTTTTCAATGGCCTTGATGATCAATTCACGCGCCTTTTGAATATTGTCGTCATAACTGATTCCTACAATGATCTGAACTCGACGAGTCGGCTTTGCCCAATGATTAA
>CAKMZU010000247.1:0-1657 GCA_929200485.1 uncultured Gammaproteobacteria bacterium
ACAATTCTCGATTTACTTGCCAGTGATGCGTATTTCCATCCGGCATTATCTCCCATTTTTTTCCATTGATATCTTCCCAGTAGGTTTTTCCCTTGCCTGTTACCTTTTTATCAATGACAGAATTGCCATTTTCATCCCTCGCCGATGATTTGAAAACTTCATCTACTGCTGGAGCTTTCTCAGTTTGGGGTTCAGTTGGAAAAATTGAAATCAGGTCTCGAATTTTTGGATAGCTATCAGCATCATCTTCATCCACTTCATTATTTGCCAAGGCGTTTTGTGATTTCTTGTTCTTAAAATTCTTCAGCAGTTTCCAGGTTATAAAACCCCCCGCCCCCACCGCCACCAGTCCACCGACGCTTCCTGCAACAATCAAAGGGTTCACTCTCTCCGCTTGAGTTATAAGCGAACCTTCTTCGAGAGATATGGGTGTTTCTTCTTCATCTAAACCATTATTTTGTTTTTTCCTGTAGCGGAGCACGACATTTTCTGCAACTAAATCACCCTCTTTAATCTTACCGACTATTTCCATTTGGAAGATCGCATAATCTGAAGGCAATTGTGCTAAATGTGCATATAATTCAGTCGTGCCAGATAACTGGTGCCCTGACATCTCTTGTTCTTCATGAGTGAATACCAAATAGTCCGCAACATCCAAATCTTTAACATTCTCAATTGGTACATCGATCATTACTTGAGTATCTTCACTAATTAGATGACGACTGACGCTACTGCCAAGATTTGCCAAGTGTAAACTCTTGGCATCCAAATCCTTTAATGCATCATTAAGAGTGACCATCTGCTCATCGGAAAAAGCCATTTGCAGCCTGACGTTAGTGTTTTCAGTGGGAGTGCTGGATTGTAATTTCTGTGTCTCCAGGACTTCCAGACGAACACCCTCTCGCTCCTGATGAAATTGACCGGAAACTTTAACTAAATCCCCTGCGGAAAATTTTGCACCCGAATTATCAAAAGCGAAGTCGTCTAAATAAAAACTAGTAGCATCAATTCCGTTAATAGTAATAGGGGTAATTCGCCAGGCATCATCAATGTTAACTAGTTGCCCGATAATCTCCGAGGGATGGAATAACATTTTTTGAATGCTTGAATTCGTGGCATCGTAGAAGAGTTCAACCTGTTGGCCCGGAACAAAATATTCATTGTTCACATTTTCTTCACCAGCATCAGAGGAAAAAGGAAAAACCAGCGATTTGATAAACTGCACCCCTTCAGGACTAAATTCATGGCCCATCAAAGCGCTCCCCTCAGGATGAGGAGTAATCTGGCCAAGGTATAAATTCTTTGAAAGCAGATTGATTGATGGTATCAGTAACTCGCCCTTATCATTGAGTTTAACACTGGCGAGTACTCTCTGACCTTTGAGATCGTCAGCCTCTGGTGTACCTGTTGCCGAAATACTGTTTAGCTGCCAAAGTGGATCAGGCGAAAAAAAACTGACGTTATCCCAGGTGAGATTCACGCCTTCTGAAGTCACCGCTTCTATTTCCATCGGCCAGACCATGCTATCGGTACCAAGCACCTCAACAATCGGGCTAAAAATCCATGCTGGCTTCTCAGCTGACTCTACAGCAAGCAGGCTTTTATCCATTAAAAATTTCAATGCCAGGAAGTTGAATTGATCTTTTTTGATGACAAC
>CAKMZU010000247.1:1667-2680 GCA_929200485.1 uncultured Gammaproteobacteria bacterium
CCAGTTAACGATTGCAGTTCATTTCCATCCTGATCTATCAATAAAGGCGAAAACCAGTTGGAGGGCACTTCAGTGTTAAGGTCGCCCACAGAAAAAAACCATGAAGAATGATTGTTAAAAGAAAACTTTAGTTTCACCGCATGATATTCACCCACAGGGACATACACTAAACCTAATGGCGCTTCGAATCGATAAGCAAAATCTATCAATTTATTTACTGGGATATCATAGCTGTACTGACTTGTTCCCAGCCACTCCATTGATTCAAGCGTTCCCGGAAACGATGCCAGAAATGAAGGGCTATTGATATAGCCCAAGGCTACGATACCTTGCTCTGTTGATTCTTTTTTATTTTTTGAACAAGATAAAATCAAGCTAATCAATATAAAAAATAATAACTGCTTCATTACACGCATCCCTGCTTTTTTTGATGTGATTACTCTATTTATCCTTAATCACGTTTTTTAAAACTTACTTTATTTCCTGCCAACAGGCTTATATTTTGTATTTTTAATCCCTTTGGCAGGCATTGTAATATCAACCGATGCTCGAAATGCAGAATGTATTCTCTCGGGTGAAATTTTATCAATACCAAAGGCATCGTCCGTCACAAATACTTTTGAGCCGATATTTTTTGCCGCATCCAAACTCTCTGCATCATTCACATCAACAACATAAACATATTTGAAATTTTCTTTAGGCGTCTGTTTTTTTCTATCGTGATATAACTTAAGATAGGACGATTTACTGTTGTCGTCTATTTGAGTTTTAAAATCCAGCTCAGAGAAAACGGTAAAATTATTGTTACCTCCCATAGCGGTAAACCCATAGGTTAATGCCTTATCCGGTGCGATATTGGAATAAAAATATGCCACTTTTTTCCCTGTAAAATCCAGATCTTCTTCTGGTAGTGTCTCTTGAATACGAGCAGCACTTTCCTTCAAATCATTCCGGGTTAAATTGTTATCCTTCAAAAACTTTTCTTCAGCTAATGACATGTTATTCATAAGTGA
>CAKMZU010000247.1:2690-5472 GCA_929200485.1 uncultured Gammaproteobacteria bacterium
AGGATGGGCAGCATATTTTTTTATGACATAATCTTCAAAAGCTTCTTTTGAATCAAAGGTTCTTTGATCGGATAAATTTTCAAAAACATTGAAATTCTGTAAATCCGGTTTGGTTAGCTGCCAAAGTCTTGTGCGGAAATCCTTACCATACTTTTCGACAAAATAATTCTCAATAATGCTCAGTTGCTTCTGGTTATCCAGTCGTTTAAAAACGGTTGAGTTTTTGAAGACCGTTCTAAATAGTGATGAGGGTACATCCTTCACACTTACAGAATTATCTGCTACCCAAGTACCAATATTCATTTGAATATAACGTTGTATAACGGCAGAGCTTTGATGATATCGATTGAGAAAATACTGACGGTTATCATACATAAAAGCTTCGTATGCATCGGTCACAGAACTAAGCTTTTCAAACGCCGAATAAAAAACTGTTGTGTGAATACCTGCGGCTGCTTTTTCTACTGGTGAAAAATGGTTATATTTATTGGCCCAGCCATCAAGATATTTTTCATTCATATAAAACGTGAAATCTGCTTCGGATACCCTATTCGGCGTGTATGCAATTTGCATACTGATCCGTTTAGATTTTGTTCGTTTGACTATCTCATTAACCTCTGACTCCTGATATAAGGCTGAATCTTTTAGTATCTTTTTAAAATTCTCTTCATCGAAGCTCTCCCAGCGAGCAACTTGAGACTGGATATCTTCTAAAGAAAATTGGATAGGTTTCCCATTTTGCGATGGGAGATATCGCTCAAGATCAACGCCAACATTTCTTAATTCAACTTTATCTTGGTAATTCTCAGTGGCAGAACGTTTAGTATCTCGTTGTAATTCTTTTGAAAAATCTTCTACTGGGTAATTCTTAAGGACAATTTCTTTTGATTCAGGCAAATAGTTAAATTTCTGTGTGACATCTGAAGGGGTATCACTAACAATCGATTGGAACATAGCTAAACCAATCAACTTTCGCCTTTCTTCAGCAGATAAATTTTCATCGCCAGTAAAAAACGTTGCATCCTTATCTCCAAGATTTTCTTCCACCTCAGCATACGGTCGAATACGTGCTTTGCCTTCGCTTAGGCCCAAGGTGTTTTTATCAGTGTCGGTTAAGGTAATCAGTTCATCATTATCTTGAGAAAACCCCAGTGCTTTAGCCAATTCTTCATTTACCGTTTGTTGTTTTTCATTCAAGACGCTCACAGGCTCAACTACCCACCGATTACCTTGTCTATCTACCCAAAAGTCCGTATCTGCATCTTTGGTGATAGCTAAATCGCCGGTTTCTGTTCTCAATGCTTCTGGTACTGGAAGATTTTTTAGCGATTTATCCTCTTCAGGTAACGGCTGTGGCAGTGGGTTTGGTTCAGGATTTGCTATGGCAGGTGGAGGTGTCTGGGCAGTCTGACCTGATTGCAAACTATTTTGTTTCTTGATCAATTGCGCAAGCTGATAACGCCCCCATAAATATTTAAGCGCTAAACCAGAAACAAGGGTCCCTGCTACTGCCCCAAGCCCAACAACAAGGGTATTCATGGAAGATTGTCTCCCTAATGTTGTCACCCCGGGTTGTTCAAGGGATAAGGAATTTTCTCTATATAGCGCCAGAGTTTCTTCATCAACTTCTCTTAATCGCAAGTTCACACCAGTTACTGACAATGCGTTATTTTGTAACTGGCCTCTAAAAACCACCTGATAAACCCCCATGGTTTCAGGTAGCTGCGTTAATTGATCAATCATTTCAACCAACCCTGAAGCCGTAAGTTGATACACTTTATTATTTTCATGTATGAAGGCAGCATAATTGGCGGTATCGTAATTTTTTATTTCATCGATTTGTGTGTTTGGAATGACAACATCATCATCCAACAAAATGCGGGAATTCACCCTGTCACCAAAATTAGCAATAGGAAGCTCTTTTCCATTAGCTTGAGCAAGGGCGTCGCCCAATGACAGCATTTGTTCACCATAAATATTGATCTGCAGTTGAATTTGCATTTCAGCGGTATCATCTGACAGAGTATGGCCTATTAACTCATGATCCAATATTTCAAGTGAGATCGCGCCCATTTTCTTATGAAACTGACCTTTCACTTTAACAATATCACCATCACGCAAACCTTCAGCGTTTTGGAAAGGGAAGTCTTTGAAGGTAAAAACTTCTGCATCAATTCCATTAATGGCAAATGGTCTGAGCACAAGACCATTATCGGTTTGCTTTAACTGCCCTTTTATCTCTTGCTCTTTAAAGGCAACCTTCGTTATGGACTGGGTTTCTTTATCTAAATAAATCTCAACCTGCTGGCCGGGAACAAAATAATCGTCATTCAGATGATTCGTGCCATCTTCATCTAGCGATGGAAGCGTCATCGTTTGAACAAATTGATAACCACTTTGCGTGTATTCGTGCCCTGAGAAAGCCCCTCCTTCTGAATCAGGAATGATCAAGCCACTCAACACGCTTGATGAAATAAGATTTAGCTGTGGGATGGCAACATTACCCTGCTCATCAACAAACAGATCAGCAGAAACCAACTTACCCTTAACCGCTGAACCCTCAGGCTGACCGTCAACGCCTTGACTATCGACAAGCCAAGCAGGGCTTTTTGTTGAAAAACGGTGGTCATCTACGATTAAGTTAATCGTTTCATCAGTTACTCCCTCGATTGTCATAGGAATTTGAACCGCTTGAGGTGAACTAACGTTAACGGCAGGAGAAAAAACCCAGGCATTTGCCCCCCCGAAAACCATCGCTAACAGTGAGGCTGACATTAAAAAA
>CAKMZU010000248.1:0-847 GCA_929200485.1 uncultured Gammaproteobacteria bacterium
TGGTATATCTATAGAGAAAATCAATTCTTCAATATTATCTTTCGGTAACTCATCGCATATTGTTTTATTGAGCATATACATTTGATGGATGTTGTCTGTGTTTATTTTTGTTGGGTCGTTGTATGCGTTTTCGGCTTCGTACATGCCTAGTAATGTTTTCGGTTGTAGAAAGAAAATTATTACGAGTATTGATGCTAAATATTTCATCTAATAGATTCTTTATGCATTTGAAGATAAGAGTCTCCCTAAGACATTTCAAATTTATAAAATATCCATGCAATTTAAATATTTTTTAATAAAAATTACCAATGTTCATATTGTAAGAGCGTAATTTAGCCAAATATTTTATCCGGATGGGTTTTCTGGTATCTTCAAGTTAGAGATTTTGAACGCAGTAATATCTGCTGATATTTTTTGTTTGAGAATTAATTAAATTGCCAAAAAAACTTCTGCGGGTATGGGGTTCGTATGTCAATTATGGCGTTATAGATAAACTTGCCATTATGGCTGATAATTTTCATGCCATAAGCAAGTGGCGGATGCAACGGCTGCAGGAATAATAAGAAAGTTAAGTATGGGAATCATACTTACTAACATGACAGATAATCCGAATAAAAAGGCAGGCAGTTTGTTGTGGTTGAGTCTCGCCAAGCATTCTTTAAAAGGCATGCCTTGATTATCTGCGGGTGTATCTAAATATTGGATAGCCATCAACCAGCCCCCGATCAATATGGATAAGCCGTTAAGCCCTGGAATGAAAAAAATAATGGCCAGTAATAAAAGCCACTTTAGGTTTGAGATGAATTTACGAATTTCTCGCGCGATGGTTTTTGGGGCGATAAGCAAA
>CAKMZU010000248.1:857-2131 GCA_929200485.1 uncultured Gammaproteobacteria bacterium
TAAAAAGCTTAACCAACTGGGTAAAAAGCCTTCAAACCATAATTGAAAATCACCTAATTGTTTAATGCCATAGTAAAAAAGAAAAATAAATAAGCTGATATTAATCAGCATTGGGATGACAACGTAGCGCCTAAGCCCTTTTTGAGTGATTAAGCTCAAGCCGTCCAATAATAGTAGAAACGGTGGGTTTAAGGTTTTGGTGTGTATAGCGTTCTGGCGTTTTGTATCCGTTGATTCAGGCATGATTCACAATAACATTGGGTCGAATTTTTAGGAACAGGCAAACCCTTGGGCTTTGTTAGGCACCAACAAGGTTTGCCAGTATTCGCTTGACAGTGGTTATCTTTTCCACAGTCAGGGCATTGATTGATCGGGCTCTCGTTTTTCACCTGAGTATTGTAATTTGGGTTCGCAGTTGAAACAATGTTCTTAATTGATTCTCTTTTGTAATCCAGTCGTTAACCACTTCGGGCATATATTTTCATACGGTTAAGAGGTTATTTGACATTCTGAAGGATTTCTTAAATGAGTTGAAATACATCAGAAAAAACAAACAGCGCTATTTATTAGCGCTGAGAGTACATTTGATATTATCGGTTAAAGTCATATTTATTCGATCCTTTTTGAGAATTCCCTGCATTAGCTTCAAAACTCTTTAATGTTTCGGATAGGTGAAAATCAGCTACACAGGCTAATGAGAGTTCATCTGCCTTTCGGAAGGGGCCAGAATGGTGTGTGTTATTTTCGTTAACTTTAATTTGAATAGCTCTTTTATAAACTTCATAATTTTTAGCAACAGTTAACCCTTTTGGATTCTTTGTAAAATCTTCTAAAAATGTAAAGTGTAAAGTTTCCTCACTGGATTGGCTCTGGCCAAGGGTTGATTTTGCCGTGGGTTCAGATTGTGACTCATAAATTTCTATCGGACCGCCTTGATTATGTGAACCACTAAAATGGGTGATACCTCCCCCTCCCCCAAATAGTAAGGCTGTTGACCGTGTTGTTCCCCTAGCAACATAATGCCCTTGTGTTGATCTGAAGTTTTGTTCTGGTCGGTATGGTTCTGTAGTAGATCCGGTTTGATGAGTATCTTGTGTTTTTTTTCTAATTTCACTTTGTGCCAATCCAATGATAATCATAAGAACGTATTCACTTTGTTGGTCGAAATGGGCAGGCCCCGATCCAGAATGCATTCTTTCGGCATCTTCTTTTCCGATTATCATAAAACGACTCCTGTCATATGAAGGGTGTTTAATTTCAAAGTTACCTGGCGG
>CAKMZU010000248.1:2141-2618 GCA_929200485.1 uncultured Gammaproteobacteria bacterium
CCTGGCGGCAATAAAGTAAAATCTCGAAGTTGATCAGATCCGGTTTGCAAGATGCCGATCGCAGGATGCCCCGTCGCATTGTGAACTCTTACTTTATACGTATCGAAACTAGCTCCAGGCGCAATGGGTATATCATTATCGCTAGCGGTTGCAAGTGTTTTATCAAGCGCAGGAAAAAATTCCCCGTTACGTTCGTAACCAGTCTTTACTAATTCGACTCGAAAGCTTTCACCTTCAATACCTGAGTGCCCGAGTTGTGAAATGAGAGTGATAGCTAAAAAAAATATTGAATAAAAAAAATGGAGCTGACGAGACATATTAATACCTAAATAAACCCAACCTACGATGTTATGATGGGAAAGTTAGATCTTAGTTCCTCAGTATCTTTGCCTGTTTTTTTTGGGTTTTTCTTTGTTGTCGATTCATTATTTTTCTTGTGTCAACGACAATGATTTTTTGTTGCAATTTAAAAAATAA
>CAKMZU010000248.1:2628-4823 GCA_929200485.1 uncultured Gammaproteobacteria bacterium
AGGCCCCGACTGATCAAGTTTTCGTTATGTAAACGCCAAGTGTCGATTGGGTTTACTGCTAAAACAACGTTTTTAACATTTTGTCAATCTTAACACATCGGTAATAACATTTTTTGTTTAAAAGTTATATGATGGGCGTTTTGCAAATAATAATCATAATATTGAGGCCTGTATGTCAGAAGAAGTCCTGCTTGAGGGTACAGAACAGTCGAATACGACCCAATCAGCACCCGTTAACCCACTTATTGATTTTGTCAATCAGTCACCTGCATCCGTTGGTATTCATGATAAGGCCACTTGGATGTCGTTATTTGATCAATATCATATCGTTGAAGATCCTGTAGGTTCATCTGCACATGTGGGCGGCTTGTATACCAGTAAAGATGGTGCGCGAGGTGATGGTGCATTATCACGGTTTTGGGATACTTTTATTGCCCCAAATAAGATTGCTTTTGATGTTCAACAAGACATTGTCAAAGGCAGGCATGTAGTCAGAGATTTGAATATCAATATTCAAATGTCTGATAAGGTCAACGTCACGGTGCCTATGCATTTGTTATATGAAATGCGAAATACTGATAATGGCCCACGCATTGCGAGGCTAGCCGCTCACTGGGAATTTATGCCCATGATTATGCAGCTAATGGGCAAAGGCTTGGCGTGTTTGCCCGTTGTCATGAATCTGACCGTTCGTATGTTTGCATATCAAGGGCTCGGTGGTACGCTGGGTTTTAGTAGTGCAGCCTTTAATGTTGGAAAAAAAGGGCAAAAAACGGTAGAAAAGTTAGTTGAAGGCTTAAACGATCGATCCCTTTCAGAAGTCGTTAGAAGTTTTGCGCATGATGAAGTAGCCGTTGAAGGTTTGAGCAATGAAACCTTATACCCTTCAATTTTGCTTGAAAATATGCCGTTCACTACCTTGATTGTGCATAAAACTATTATTTCTGGCGATACGGTTACTTTCTCAGTTTCAACAGATACGGGTGAAAAAGGCGTGATGCTGGCTGAGCTCAATGGTAAAACCAAAAAGATTAATGCATTGCGATTCTACTTGGCTGAGTAATTCAGGGCACACAAAAAAGGCAGCGAATAAGCTGCCTTTTTTGTTTCAAGTTAAAGATCAATCGGATCAGTGACATGCCTTTGAGTCGTCACATTGATGAGTGTCTTTACATTTTTTTGCGGGTTCTAGCAGGGTTTGTTTGGGTGCTGACAATTCCTTGTGTTTTTTATCGTACTTGCACTGATGCTTTTTGTGCATTTTAACGGGCTTTTTCTCTAGTGAAAGCAATTGTTTTTGTTGCTCTTTGTTCAAAACTTTGTAAATTTCTATACGTTGCTCTGCAATTAAAGTGACGAATTCCTGGGCTATCTCGCCACTTTTCTCGGCGACGTCTTTCACTTTTTCCATGTAATCGTCTTTGGTCGGATTCAATTTACGAATGTTTGGAATCGCTTTTTTCTGCTTTTTTAACTCCTGCATTTTTTGTCGTGTTTCTTTTTTTATCGCGCTAATGGCTTTGGTTTGCTCTTTAGATAAGTCCAGCTCTTCTAAGTGGTCGCGAAGTTTGCAGGGGCAGCTGTTGTGGGAGTTATAGTGGGTGCTATTCAATCCATGTGCCTTTTTGTCGCAGGCAAGTGCTGACTGAGTAAAAGCTATAAAAATAAAGGCAGTAAAAATTGAAAAAATGGTCTTCATTGTTTCTCCTGAAAGCTAGGAAATAAAGTATTAGGATAGTGGTTAATCCAATATCTTCAATGCTCGAGTAGCTTTGTATGTTTCAATTGCGGTGACAAATATTCGGCGATTTCATTGTTATTGGGTTGGTGAATTTTCCAGCTGTTTTGAGTGTTTTTCGCTTGATACATGGCAGTATCCGCAAACTTCATTAATTCGGCTTTATTACGTGAGTGCAATGGATACAGTGAAATGCCAATGCTTGCACTCACAGAAGGTGTGTCAGTTAAAAATGGGATGGGTTCCTGAATGGTTCGAAGAATTTTTTTAGCAAGGTCGCCAATGTGGTCAATATTGTTAATGTCTTCAAGGATAATGCCGAATTCATCACCGCCTAAGCGTGCGACAGTATCCATACTTCTTAAGCTTGCCTTCAGCCGTAGGCCGACTTCTTTAAGCACTAAATCGCCTGCTTCATGGCCATAACTATCGTTAATGGGCTTGAATCCATCAAGGT
>CAKMZU010000248.1:4833-5414 GCA_929200485.1 uncultured Gammaproteobacteria bacterium
GATCATGCGATGCAAGGTGCTGAAATTTTTTGCGCTCATTATCTCTCTCGCGTTTAAGTCTGGAATTCAACGTATTGAAAACAAACATCAGACCAATGAGTGATGAGTAATTCACTATCCAGTGGGATAAGTGTTGAATGGGGTAGGCGTCAGCATCCAGCATTTGTGGAAATTGAAAGCCGTTATTATGCAAAAGAATGAAACCAATATGCAGGCATACGATAGTTAGCGTCCAGATAAGGCCGACCTGTTTGTTAATCAGGACAAAAGCCATGATGATCGGCAAAATATTCATGGGTGTTGCAGGGGAATAGAGTGCACCGCCTGACAAAAAAGCACCACCGGTTATGCCTAATGCTGTCATGACAACCGTTAGGTGAGCGCTAAGATTGTAATAGCCGCGTAGACGGATCAGCAACAAACAGGCTCCATAAACGCATTGCATACTGATGCAGATAAACAGGGCTAATGGCTTACCGTCGTCACTGATATTTGCTGAAGTCAATAGCCAGAAGTTAACGACAGTAATAATACCAATAAAAATAAAGAGAATGGCCTTGAGGACCCGAGCTTTATAGAGG
>CAKMZU010000249.1:0-2368 GCA_929200485.1 uncultured Gammaproteobacteria bacterium
CTCTGTGGGGGTAAATCCGGGGTTTAGGTCGTAATGACGTTTAAATGCGATTAGCTGTCTTGCCAAGCGGCTGTCGGCCTGTAATTTGGTAATCTGAGTGCGCAGGCTATGGAGAATATTGACCAGTTCTTTTCGGCAAATTTCCAGTTTTTTGGGTAGATAAGCTCGGAATATTTTGCCTAATTGACGATCATGAAAAGGGATGTTCAATTCATTGATATCGCAGCTGAGCAAGAGATCATTAAGTTTTTCAGCTTCGACAATTGCACGCTCGTTGTGTTGTATTCTAAGTTCCAGGTCACTGACGGTCGAAAATTGTTGATCAATGTATTGGGCAAATTGATTCAGGCGGTCATCCAGTGCTTCAATAATTTCCAGCGCGCATTCGTGAATATCATTAATTGTTCTCTCCAGATCATTGATGCGGCCTTTTTTATTAAGTAAGTCGTAGTCCTGCAATAAAAAATCTAACTGCTGCCAAAGACTGTGAATCTCTTCGCTGCCACGCAGGCGTTTAACTGAGTTACCAAAACGTTCCAGCAATTTAAGCAAGGGTGAGCTGAGTTGAACGTTATCTTCATCAAGTCGCCAGGCGAGCCTGTGTTTGACCAATGTTTGAATAGCCTGAAGGGTGTCTTCCGTTTCAAATAAACGCCCGCCATGATTAAAGTAAGCATCATCAATTAATGCCGAATTTTTTAATGCCGCGGCAAAGAGTTTTTTAGATTCACTCATAGCAGAGAATCCTGCTCGGTGATGATGTCATCAAGGTCTTCAATTATCTCGTTAGTCAATTGAAAATCAATGAAGTCATAAAGCATAGCCCACTTGCCTGTAGCGAGATACTGCGTGCCTGTGTTACCAATCGCAATCAGGTAATGATCTTCCTGCAATTTGTTCAATACTTGAGCTAGCTGCCCTTTAAGGGTGTTGCTGGTGCTGTAGAAAAATCCTGAGCGGGTCAGCTGGTTTAGAGTGTCGCTTTGGCTTTTGGATTGTTCGAAGCCGGCCAGTAAAGTACTTTCTTTTAGAATATCTCCGGGTCTAACTGGGGAGCCATGCTGGCAATAAAAGAATAATTAAAATAATTGAAAAAGGGTGTGTGTGTTTTTTGGGAGTGTTTTATAAAATGGGCGGCAGGCGGCTTTATAGTCAGAATCATCTGGGTTTAAGTAGCTTAAGAAAAACGTATCTTTTCCCGGGGATTGGCGAACCACTCGATCAAGGGTGCGCAGATAATTATTCACTTCAGTCAGTTGGTAGGGGTCGGATAAAAACCGATAAAGCCCTTCGTTAGTCTGCTCACAGATAAACTGGCGGCCAAACAGCATTTCCTGCACGCAGGATTTAAATTGGGTTGATACGGTTAAGGTTGTCATGCGCGCTCCTCCATTTGCTGTTTCAGTTGTTCGGCTAACTGGCTAACCTCAGGGGCTTCTTTGAGCATGGTCATGGCACCTTTTCGGTACACCAGTTCGTGGCAGGTATCGAAGTGCTTGAGGATATTATGCTCTTTGGTTGGAAAAGCAGAAAAGAGACGGATATTAACGGCATTGAGCATGCTGAACAGGCTGGCAATATTATCCAGATCTATTGTCGATAGCTCATCTACTGGCCAGGTTAAGGTAACATTCTCATCGGGGCATAAATAACGGCTCATGCCAATATAGATAGCAATGACCGCTAAAAGGCTCAAGCCATTACTTGAGGCATCATTCATCGCCGCATCTGAGGTAATCTCTTTATAGTTGCCGTTTTCTTTAAGATGAACGACCAGTGAAATCAAGGATTTTAATTCCGGTGTTTTATGAGCGTATTCTAACGCCTCAATTACATCTCTTAAAGACTCACCCAGTGCCACTGATGGCAGGCTTCGATCTGCCTTGACAGTGCTTTCAGCCCACAGTGAATTAAATGCAGACATTTCAGTCCATGCACCACATTCCTCGACTTTGGAAACCAGACGAATACCAATATCGGATAATGCTTTAATTTGCTGATTGGTATTAATTCGATTGCTGAGTTTTTTCGAGACATTGTTAATTTCGTGGTGAATCTGCTTAAGCGATTGAAAATATTTATCTATGGCTTCAGCAACAGCGATGATGGTTTCGACCGTAGAGGATTTTATCTGTGGCAGATAATTATCCAAAAGCTCCTCAAATAATGGAGGTAAGTTGAGTTGGAATCCGTCGGTGAGAGGCTCG
Source organism: uncultured Gammaproteobacteria bacterium (assembly GCA_929200485.1). Taxonomy (GTDB): domain Bacteria; phylum Pseudomonadota; class Gammaproteobacteria; order Pseudomonadales; family DT-91; genus CAKMZU01. The sequence goes on from CAKMZU010000249.1 coordinate 2,208, forward strand.
TGTGCGCTTTTTTCAGCATAAACGGTATAGATATTCTCCCATTGCTTGTAAATATGCGTATCCTGGCGTTTTTCAATTAGCTGCTGCGATTGGCGAATTTTCTCAAGGGTGGCGTTGGTGGTTTGCTGATAATCCTTAAATTCTTCTTGTAACAACAAGGT
>CAKMZU010000249.1:2378-5390 GCA_929200485.1 uncultured Gammaproteobacteria bacterium
AGGTTAAGGTGTATAAATCCTGCTCGTCACTGAGCGCCTGGCTTTTAGGGAATTCGCCTACTTTTTCAAGCAAAATACTGGCGTCCGATAATAGCGCTTGCAGTGCATTGAGTTGCTCTTTTAGTTTATGCGTTTTTTTGTTGATGGCGTTTTTTGTTTTAGTAAATGCGGCGTTTTTTTCCCGGATTTCGTTGTCGGTTTGTTGCAGTAAATCTTCTGTGTCTCGGAATTGTGCTTCGAGTGTGGGAAGTTCGCTGTAGATATTTTTCAGCCAGTTTTCATATTTTTCAATTTCATTAACACTGTCTCTTGCTGCGTTATAGGCGAGAGCTGTGGTTTCTTTTCTTTTTTGCGCGCTTTTTTCAATTTCAGTATCCAGCCCTTGTTCAGTCAAGGTTTGCTCAAAGGCTTTTTTCAACTCATGAATACTCTCTTGCAGGCGTGCTTGATGATGACGTTTTTCTTCCTCAAGATGCAAGATACTGGCGTCAGTTTCTGCGCGTTCAGCACTGATAAGCCCAGAAAGTTCATTCAGATAATTCTTGCTGCTATCTTTGAGTTTATTGATCTGTTCGTTATGGTGAGATTCTGTTTGTGCAAGCTGTTTCTCGCATGAGCTGAGCAACTCTTTTGCTGAGGCTTTACGTGTTTCACGCGCTTTTTTATTCTCGGCTTTTACTTGCTGCCATTTGGAAAAACTGGCTGACTTATGTTTTTTCGTCGACTGGAGCTGAAAGTCCAGCGTTTGTAACTGGCTGTTTTTCTCGTCCGATTGCTTGCCAAGCAATGCAAAATCTTTTTCCATACACTTGATTTGTTTGTTGATTCGCTGGATATCTTCTTCTTTGGTGCGAATAGCTGCTTCCAGTGATTCATCGCTTTGAGCGTGTGAAGGGATTGGCAGGCAGTCAAGGTCGAGTTCAATGCCATAAAAATCCTCAGTGGTTTCGATGACAGTTTGAGGATTCAAATCGTTCCGTCCCAAGAGTTCAGGATGAATCACTTTGCCGATGGTTTCTGCCCAGTCAGCTTTTCCTTTTTTTAGAAAAGCCAGTAAGCTATTGCCTTCAGGATAGAGTTGCCGGTTGAGTTGATCGAGTTGTGATTCTTCTTCGCGCAGCAGTTGTTGAGTGGATTCTATACTTTGCTGTTTTTGGTCAAGATTGGTTTTGACTGCTGCAACCTGTTTTTGCGCCTTTGCAAATTGGTCTTGCTGCGCTTCTTCTCTCTGGCAGTGGGTGTGGTAATTTTCTTCTTCAAAGGCTTCTGCTAATTGTTCTTCTTCGGAGTTACTGACTTGTTGAACCTGTGCTTCAAGTTGCGTGCGTTCAATCAAGAGCGCCTCTTTCGACTCGGCCTGTTCACATCGTAACGCTTCGATCTTTTCAAAAGCGCGGGCTCTTTCATCTTCTTTTTTCTGGTTGATGTCGTCAATGCGTTTTTGCAGGTCTTCTTTAAGTGACGCTTGTCTTGAGTCTAAGGCAAGGCAAGCTTCTCTTGTGTTGATTTCGAGCGTGGTAGTTTTCTGGTCGAGTTCAGTCCTTGCATCTTTGATTCCGTCAAGTAACTGATTGTAGTGGTCAGCTGCCTGCTCTGCAGAGGCCTTTAATAGATCAATCTGAGCGTATTGGTCTTTTTTGAATTGAATATTGTGATCATTTTCCCATGCATCTTTGTCTTGATGAATGTTGTTGATGCGTTTTTCAAGTTGCTCTACTGTGCTTTTCTGTTGAATCTGGGTTTTGGTTAGCTGTTCCTGATCATGGTCAAAGCGTGCCTTGTTATCTTCCAATTGCGATTCGAATTGTGAAATCGTGGTTTTAAATTGTTCCTTGCGCTCTTGGGCTTTTTCGCTGGCATTATACAGACTGTTTCTGAGTCTTGAGGTTTCCTGAGCCTGCTCCAATCGCCGGGTTGACAATCGGATACACTCTCGAATGGCGCTTTCATTTTCGGCAAACTCATGGAGTGAACTTAAATCATTCGCCAACGACTTGTTCTTCATGTGTTTGGGTTTTTCGGGAGGCACAAAATCAAACTGGGTAGAGACAATCATATCCTCAAGCCCTGAAAACATACTGGTTCGGGTTTGCAGGGCATAGGTGAGTTTGTGCATTAGCGTCATGTGTGAACCGACACCAGTGAGGCTGTAACTATTGGCAAGCGCCTGTATGTCAGGCATGCCTTGCTTGCGTGTGCGAATCAAGGGCTTATCATTTTGTAAAATGGCGCGGTAATCTTCAGCAGTGCTGATGATCCGGCTAAAATCGTGGTGGTGAACTTTTCTTAGCAGGCCGAAATATTCATGGATAGGCAGCCCCTTCTGCAACAGGGGTTTGCTATCTTCGGTGTAGAAAAAATCAGTAAGTGCTCCCCTGATAAAGCGGTATCTCAACTGCTCCTGCTTTTTATGCAGAATGACACAGCATTTGCCTTTCGGGTTAGTGTATTCAAAGGCCACAAAGGATGCTTCGGACTTTAAGTAGTACTTCGTGAAGGATTCTTTGGTGCTCCTCACTTGTGTCGGCACAACCTTGTTGACCTGCTCACCATAAAAAATAGGAATCAGCTTTTGAAGGGTCGTTTTGCCAGAGCCATTGCCCCCTGAAGAGTTATGGTGCCCATGACAATCAATCATTGTGGTGCGGCCTGGGTAGACCGAATGGTGCAGATAGATTTTATCGAGTCCTATTACTTTATTTGTGCTCAAAGCGACTCTCCAATTCAGACAAAAAAACATCCATTATAAATCACCCTCTAGTCTTAAGGGGAATTTATTTTGATGATTGCATTAGCGTAAAGTAACAAAAGTCAGGCGTTTGACATGGATTCTTCGGCGAGGAATTTTCTTGATAGGTAAAACCTATCAACGCGAGAGGAAGTAACGATTTTTAACCCTTGCAGCTTGCCCCTATTATTTCCCCATCGACGCAATTAACCCAAAGAGGAAATAACCATGTCCAAGTCATTAATTAACACGCAAATCAAACCATTCAATGCAAAGGCCTACCA
>CAKMZU010000250.1:0-2988 GCA_929200485.1 uncultured Gammaproteobacteria bacterium
GGCGAAGAATTTAGCCGCTTATCTGGAATTTAGGCCGAACAGTCTGTTCTCGGTCGGTCTCCTAGACAACCTCTAGCTTTTGTAACGTATCAAGGAGTTCCGGTAGCTGTAAGGGTTTTTTTAAGACCGCATCCATGCCATTATCATAGCAACGCTGTATATTGCCTTCCATCACATGTGCCGTCAGCGCGATAATAGGTATCGACTTCTCATCACCCCTCGCCTTCTCAAGATTGCGTATCGCACTGGCTGCTTGATAGCCATTTTTCACCGGCATTTCCAAATCCATTAGCACGGCTGCAAACCCCTTTGTCTGCTGTTGAAACAATTGCAAGGCTATATCGCCATCTTCTGCCAGTGTCATATTCAAACCCGCCCGAGATAACATCGCGCCAATCACTTGCTGATTAACCGGGTTATCTTCAGCTACCAATAGCGGTTTTACTGATGGCGACTTGTCTACTATGTCATTGCGCGTACCATTGGAAAGCTTTTTATCGATGCGTTCATTGTTAAATTCACTTGATGGAAAACTTGAGGACTCCTGCAAATCACACTCAGAAAGCAAACCAAAACTGGCAGTAAACCAGAATTCCGAACCATTGTTCTCAGCGGAATTTATGTTTATTTCCCCTCTCATCAGCTGCACCAACTCTTTGGATATCGCAAGACCTAAGCCAGTACCACCATAACTTCGGGTAGTGGACCGATGCGCCTGAGTGAATGCCTGAAACAGCTGGCGTTGCTTATCATGACTGATGCCTATGCCAGAATCTTTGACCGTAAATAACAGTTCAACCTCTTGTTGTTCTACATACTTCAAAGCAATGTCCAGCTGCACAAACCCACTCTCGGTGAACTTGAACGCATTGCTCAACAAATTATTGAGTATCTGCTGCAAACGAATGGCATCGCCACTCAAATGCAATGGACAATCTTCAGTAATATGAAACCTGAAATCCAACTGCTTTTCCTGTGCGATAGGCTGAAACAGGGTATAGGTATCATTGATCAATGACTGGAGATTAAATGGTCGAGGCACCAGCTGCATTTTACCCGCTTCTATCTTGGAGAAATCGAGAATATCGTTAATCACCGCCAACAAGGTTTTGCCCGCATTTAAAATCACTTGCGTATAACGATGTTGCTCTGGGTTTAATGGCGTTTTTTCCAGCATTTGTGCCATGCCTAACACCCCATTCATCGGCGTGCGTATCTCATGACTCATGGTTGCCAAAAACTCGGATTTTTCGCGACTGGAAGCCTTGGCGACAGCAATATTCTTTTCAAGCTCTGAGGCGTGCGCCTTTTCGGCATTGACCTTTCTCGCTGCAGCCAGACAAATTATCGCTGCCTGCAGAATGATACCGGAACCGATACCATGACGTATAAGGGAGTTATAAGGCACAATTCCTTCTGCACCCAATGTCGAATACGCACAAGTAATAAAGAACAAAAGCTTGGCAATCATAAATAACACGGCATGAGGAGAGCCTTGATAATATTTCAATATTGAGGTACCCATCAGTAGCACAAACATAAACAGTGTGCAGCCAATCAACGGCACCATCAGCACCTCAAATCCTCCGAATAAGCTATACCCCCAGATAAAAACCGAAAAGCCAAAACCAGACAACCAGTACAATTTATTTAATAGTGGATTACAGCGATATATTCCAAAAAAAGTATTCACCATCAGCAAATTGGTGATGCTATTTGTCGCTAACAAAGCAACCAGCAAAAACTTATGCCACTGCGGATGCGCAGGAAATAAATATTGAAGAAAACCACTCACGGATATGATCACTAAAGTGGTTAGGACGAGATAGCTAATAAAGGTATAGGATTCTCTACTGGCAATTGCTAATGGCATAAAAATAGCCATAAACAAGCACAGCCCCAACCCCATACCAATAAACAACAAATTAATAATCGTTGAGGATGAGGCCGACGTAGCGAACGCCAATTCAGAGCTGATAGTTGGTGACATCAGGGGGATGTGTGAGGTTTTTATACGAAAATAAATGGTTTGCTTGCTACTGCCTTTCAATGTCAATGGCATGGCCAAATATCGATAGTCAATAGGCCAGGAATTGACTGAATAATTTAATCCCGCTTGAAGGCGCTCTATATGCCCGTCTTTTTGATAATAAAAAAGCAATTCATCAATCAATAATTCATCAAAATTTACTACCCATGCTGTATCTTCAGGCATCAGATTGTGAATGGTCATTTTATACCATATGGCTTGCCTGATTGATGGAACACTATTGCTCTTCATGGGCTGAAATTTGTGCAACAGTGGATCACTCGCTTGCGATTCATCATAGAGCTGCGCTATTTGAATTTGTTCCTGTGGATCGACCACATATTCGAGATATGGGCTTAGATTGATAACTTTATCTAGCGCATTAGCGTCCAATTCCAACACCGTTTCTGCTGTCGACACTGACGTCGATAACAGAAAAAGCACTGATAAGAGGGTGTAAATTAAAAAGTTGAAACTGGGAACAATAAAACCGAGCATGAATCCTACACTGACCTTCACTGCCGTCTAAAAAAACGAACAGTCAGCCTTTTTTTAAGAATACTAACATGGCATGTTTAAAAACTCAGCTATAGAACCAAGCTGACTAGAGTATAAATTCCTGCAAAACGACTCACGTCACAAGGTCGTTTGATAAGCCTGCCGGAGAGAGGTTAAAAAAGGATGAATGATCCAAACTCAAGTCGCTACCCTGATGATCACCTATGAAATGGCGTACCTACATCGTAGGTGAAAATCAAAATATCCATCTACCCCTTATCAAAAGCATCAAGATCTTTTTTCTGAAGGAGAAGGCCAGGAGACCGTCCGAGAACAGACTGGTCGCCTTAAATTCCAGGTAAGCAGCTAAATTCTTCGCCTCTTTCTTTTTAAATGCATCCTTAAGGCCACCTCTAATAATTGCTTTCGGCTTCCGTCAGAATACAAGATTGACAAAATGT
>CAKMZU010000250.1:2998-5330 GCA_929200485.1 uncultured Gammaproteobacteria bacterium
TTTATCCTCGAACGCAATTCTCGGACGCCCTCCCGGGGGAATAACTGACGTTAGATTTCCAAAAGGTAACGCCTTGTAAATTACCTCAAGAAAAATACAATCTACACTTATAGACTATTGCAATGCGCCACTGTCTAGCCAAGACAAAAATATTGTATATGCAGGTATCAGTGTGATTTATCTGGACCCACAAACTGAAAGACATTAGGCTTCCAAGTAACACTGATAGGCGTTTGCCATTCACCTATCTCGCCGTCTATATGAATAGGCAGAGGAGGACTGCCTTCTTCGTGTGTAATTGCTAACTTTTCAAACGCTACACGCTTAAAATAATTACTACTCCAATAAGCAACCTTAAGCATTTCCGCAGACAATCGATAGACACTATCAACACCGTCAAGGTAGCCAACCTGGCCTTTTTCTCGTTGTGGGTTCATTCCTGGAAAAAACTCAACACCTGCACCTATCGTAGGCCCCGTACAGGAAACCAGTAAACTTAAAGGTAACGTTATTGGCTCATTCTCATCAACTTTCATTTCTATTTTTGGAAAATCACATGTTAGTGTAGACATAGCAGTCGCTATGCGATACACCCAAGATTTTGGCATAGCACGCAATAATATGTTTGAACTAACGCCTAAATCATGTAATTTTTTGGTTTCCCCCGCTATGGCTGTAATACCCAGATCAAAATTCGCAATGCACATACGTTCGTCTTCTTGATCAGGATCTTGAGCGCAAGTTGCTTTTATAAAATACGCGCCATGGCTTTGTGACCTTCCATCCTTCAATATTCTTAGGGCCTCACTCGAATCATTCATAGGCATTTTCAGCGTTCTTGCTAAATCATTACCTGTACCCATAGGTAAAACACCAAACTTAACGCCCTTCACTCCACTAAACTTCTGAACAACATCACTTACCGTGCCGTCTCCACCACAAACTATCAAGAATAAATCATCTCCAGCTGCTCTATCTTCAGGTGCATTCCACTCAGTATAATACTTGTAAGCTTGGTCAGTCGCAGAACCTGGACCCGTGGTTTCGATTACATCATAAGCAATTATATCCGATTCTGATTTTTTCAAATCAGTAGCAAAGTACGTTGGTATTTCTTTTTTGATTTTTTCCCAGTCACTATTACACGCCTCATGATTACTTTTTCTATTAACAATAAAGCACACATTGGACACACCAGAATAAACCTTACCAAATAAAACAAGAACAATTAAAAATAACAATATTAAATAAACACTAAAATTAACTAAAACCATATAAGCCATCGGCATTAATTCAATTAAAAAATCACCCCACCACAAAAACTATGCACTTTAATAAACTAAAATTAATACGATTAAAAACCAATAAATATGAGAACATTAAACAAATATAGTTCATTTAATTTTGAGTAATTTTCACCCCCACCACTAATAAAAATTAACTAAAATAAATTTTTTAAATTATCAACATCATTAAGTAGCGATTAAAAAACACTTGTCTCGCATAACAAAGTGTATGTAACATACAAACATGAATCATTAAATACGATACCTGGTGCATACCGAATAACCTTTTCAATTATTAGAAAGACGGCGGCTCAAACGCCAAACACTTACGCAGCGAAAAGCCCACCCCATGGAGGTAAATAGGCTTTGGAGTGAATTTTATATCCTAAAAAAATCGGAAATAGTCTTCCAACCCAGTCTATGCATTCACTGTGGATATTATTATGAGCCAACTCTTGACTGGCATCGCCTTAACCATTGAGTATATCGCTGTTTTTGTATTGGTCGCAGGCTTTTGTACAATCATTTTTATTAATATTCCCAAAGGGTATTCCGCTTATAAAAATAATTCCAGCAATGATCTTTATACTGTAATACGAGAAATGCGGCTTCATTTAGGTCAAACATTATTATTGGGATTAGAGATTTTGATTGTATCTGAAGTAATTTTTAGTGTTTCACATCGCACGCTGGAAGAAGTTTCTATTCTGGGGCTAACGGTATTAGTAAGGGTTGGACTATCCTTTTTCCTGAACCTGGAACTTGACCATATTAATTCAGCCAAAAAATATGAGAGTTAGATCTTATTAGCTATTTTTAAATTTTTGCTAATGTCAACTTTTTGAACCAGCGAATTACCTTCCCCAAAGCTATCTCCGTGCTTGCCAAAAGGGGCTTGCGAAAAACACATCATCTGATAATCGGCTTGAAATAACAGACCTTAAAGAGCTTAAAAATTACTGAACAAAAAAACCAAGTTTACCTGTTTGTTTAAAGGGCACCTCTAATAATTGATTTTGAGATTCTGCGCTGAATTTCAAGGTTTT
>CAKMZU010000251.1 GCA_929200485.1 uncultured Gammaproteobacteria bacterium
GAAGGGGCATCTATAAAAACATCCGACATCCCTTTTAATGGAACATTTATTTTAACAAACAAGGTCAATAGCTTTTTTTGACAGAAGCCAAAAGCAATTTTTAGAGGTGCCCTTTAGATGAATCAATCGCTTATCGATATCTAAAAGCTTAGCCAGTGACTGTTTTCACCTATCCAGAGGATTATCTGAGGCTAAAGCAATATTTCACTGCACCTCAATCCCCCTAACAAAGTTATCAATTGCAAAATGTACAACGGACCTGTCAAACCTTTCAGAAATGATTCCCTGAAGCATCGATGTCTGGGTTTCATGGAAAACCACTGCGGCACATTTAACATTCAGATCATCTCGAAAACTGCCATTTTCAATGCCAGATTTTATAATGGATGAAATAGTATTCCGCCATACTTTGTTACTTTTATTTATCTCATCCCGATATGTCAAAAGCATTTTCTCATCAGAATAAGAAAACATCATGATGATTGGGTGCTGCTCAACAAAGTCAAATGAGGCAATAAAGAGATCTTTCAGCACGGATTTCTCATCCCCCTCATTACCGAAAGCCCGATATTCTGAGAAAGATGCCCATTGCGAGAGACTATCTTCTACCGTTTGTTGAAACAGCTGTTGTTTAGTCTTAAAAAGATGAAAGATAAGCCCTTTGGAGACTTTCGCTTTTACCGCAATATCTTCTGTGCAGGCTTTATTGAAGCCTTTCTTCCCAAATATTTCAGAGGCTGCGCTCACTATTGCCGCTCTTCGTTTTTCAGATGCTTTTTGTCTCAAATTCTCTTTCATAAATTTCACTGACTATAAGTGACTTATTCAGTCAATCAAAAAAAGTATCATATCGCAAGATTCACACACAATGGAGTCTTAAATGAAATACAAAATATCTACGGATGTGTTGGAACAAGTCGCTCAAGAAGTGACAGCAAAAAATTTGACTGCGGAAGAAAGTATTCAGCTAGCTCAGAATCTGCTTGCTGAGCATTATCCTAAACTGATTAATCCCAAACGACGTGTATGGATTGGAAGCAGAGCGGGAGGAATTCTAGGCAAAATGATTCTTCTTCATGCCAGCTTTAATGAATACCTTATTATTTTCGGCTGCCCAGCAGGATCTAACGGTTTTTCTGGGCGATATAATTTCATGGAGATTTGGGATTTTTTCTTAACAGGCGAAACCATCACCTGTGATTTGGAAAATAATCAAACTGAAGCAATGCGATATCAGCCGGGGGATGTTGGATATATGGCCAAAGGCGATGCTCTTACCTGTGAAATTAAAGCGGGATCATGGATGATAGAATATGGACGAGGCGCAGTGATTACTGCATTACCTTTTGCTTTAGCGGACTCTATCATCAGTTCAGTCGAACTACGCTCACTGTGGTTAACAGTAAAAGAATATACGTTGTGTATCCTTAAATCGTTTAGAGCATAGAATTGAAAAGCGCTTCTTTTGACATCAATTGCCGTTCCATAAAACTGATTCATAAATCTAACGGCAAATGCCCAACTTTCACTAAAATAAGTGCACCTTCCGATTCGGTAAGAGGCTTATGTTGGCTTAAGTGTGGCGATCGAATCCAGCTGCCTTTTGGGTATACGCCCGATTCATCTCGAAAAACACCGTCCAACACAAGAATCTCTTCACCTCCGTAGTGTCTGTGATCTGAGAACTGTGTGTATGGCGCCCACTTGACCAAAGCCACACTTTCGCCTTCGAACTGATGCAATGGCATCACCTGCAACCCATCAACTAATCCTGGCTGCCAAAGTTCTTTATTGGTATCAATGACTTTGCTTTCTTTATCGCCTTTAGAAAATTGTTGTAACTTTACCCAGATAATTGCGCCCTGCTGGCCTACTTTTGGTGAATGTGAAGTCCCTATTGGATTACGCACATAGGTGCCTGCTGGATAATCGCCATTCTCATCTGAAAAAACCCCTTCAAGGACAAAAAACTCTTCTCCGCCGCCATGCGTATGTTCAGCAAATTCGCTATTGGGTGCATAGCGAACAAAGCTTGTCGCTCTTGCGACTTCTGTGCCTATTCGATCTAACATCATACGTTCAACCCCTTTTGCAGGGGAATCAACCCACTGATAATCTTCAGGGCGAATAACCACTCGCGTATTAAAGTCTGCATTGATGCGTAATTCACTCACTTGAAGCCCTTATAAAGATATTCGATGAGAAGACTCGCCGGATTGTAGTCAACCTGTTTAATTACATCATTTAACCAAATATAAAAACACCATGCATTAGACAGCGATTGTATAAAAGTTTCAAAACCCCGTTAGTAATAATGTAGTGGTATTTTATTTGACAAAAACTTTCGTCAATCCGTATCTAGCTGACTGATACCCCCTGGATATTGCTGATTAACAAAGGCTAGCGTATCAACACTTTCACAATAGTTTGTAGAGAGTGTGTTAAGCATCTTTATGAAGAAAACCTTTGATTGATCTGAGGATAAGAAAAAAGTCACCAATGACCAGGCAATAGCATAACGTAAAGATTTTGCTTCTTCTGCATACCACTGCTGCCCACCCAGTTGAAAATAACTGCCTAAAAAAGGCAATGCAGAACGCATTAAAATCGTTAATTGATAGTAGCTCGGTACTGTTCGAGTATGACTACCATACTGAAATTCCAGATTTTCAAAATATTCTGCCAGGCCTTCATTGAGCCAGGTTCGCCACGCTAACCGTTGCACGGAGAGAAAAAAAGGGAAGCTGGCTGTTAAGCTTGATCGAATTTAATCGAGTGGGTGCAAGCTAAGCTTTATTTTATGTGCAACCATGTGTTCTTGCGTGAAAGCCCGGTAATTATTGCGTAATCCGTGGCCTGTTAAGTGAATATGGCCTTGTTGGGGCTGTTGGTTCTAAAGGATTGAAAACCTTGCTCAAGAAGGCATATTGTTGTCAATTATTGATTTATTCAACAACACTTCGCTATCCTTATCTCAGTAAAAGTTTGTGAATGAACCAGCTGATCCAGCCGTAGGGAGGGGAGAATGCTCTCGAAAGGTCCAGATCCCCTTTGTGGTGTACTGCTTTTACGTTCGAGAAAGTCTTAAAGCCTTCTGGACCATGAATACGCCCCATACCGGAGTTACCCGTCCCGCCAAATGGCAAATCTTCTTGCGCCACATGAAAAGTGGCCTGATTAATACAAACCCCTCCTGAGTGCGTATTGTGCAAAATTTTTTCTTGGAACTCTGTATCATCACTGTGAATATACAACCCCAGGGGGCGGGGATGATCTTGAATGTGGCTGATCACTTCGTCCGGGTGACTGTAAGGCAGAATAGGCAGCAGTGGGCCAAAAATTTCCTCGTTCATAATATCCATATCTTTATTGAGATCGGTCAGTATGTGCAGCGGCATTTTTCGACTAGCATCTTGTTCAGCGCGGTCTATCTCGGCAAGTGGTTCAACCGTAGCGCCTTTGTTTTGTGCATCATCGAGCAAACCAACAATGCGCTGGTACTGACGATCGTTAGCTATATGAGTCCAATCTTTATTTTCTCTGAAGTTGGGGTACATCTCGCTGTATCTACGACTAATCTCTGTTTTTAGCTCTTCAATTCGCTCTTTAGGACAAAAAATATAGTCGGTGGCTACACAAGTTTGACCGGCATTCATTACTTTCCCTAACATAAAACGATTGACCGAGTCTTTGATACTAAATTCAGAATCGATGATAAGTGGACTTTTGCCACCCAATTCTAGAGTCACTGGCGTTAGGTTGTCGGCAGCGGCTCTCATCACTATCTTTCCAATTTTTGGAGAACCGGTCATAAGAATGTGATTAAACGGCAGCGCCGTAAACGCTGAGCCCACTTTGACTGCGCCTTCAACAAACCCCAGCTTAGATTCAGGGAAAAATTCTTTTACCGCTTCGCGAGAAACACGATTGGTATTTGGCACAAATTCAGAGCCCTTGATGATACAGCGATTACCTGCTGCAATAACCCAGGCTAAGTGACCAAACGATTCAAAGACTGGGTAATTCCAGCAACTGATAATACCGACCACTCCCTTTGGTTGATACATAACGTAATTTGTTGATGGCTTAAACTTTAAATCCACATGACGCTCCTCGGGTTCCATCCAGTTTTCTAAATTTTCAATACAGTAATCAATACCTCCAAGAGTACCAAGCATATCGCCGGTGGCTGTATCACCGGGAGAGCGATAAACAAAGTCAGCACTAATGGCTTGTGAAATTTGATCCTTGTATTTAACCACCATTTTGCGCAAGGTTTTCAAATCTTCAAGGCGCTCTTCATAACTTGGATAAGGATTTGTCTTATAGTCGCCACTCTGCAGTGTAAACAGACGCTGCAATTGAGTGACTTCTGCATCTTCATTAATACTTAATGGCTCTTCTAAACCTGCATGCGAATAATCAAAATAAAAGAAACAAATTAAAATAGTTAGATAATGTTTCATATAAACAGGCTCTAGATAGCAAAGTAGGCTATAGCTTTTTAGAGCATTTAATTTCAAGTAAGTTCTCATTGATGAATGCAGCTATTAGTTTTGTCTTTGGGTTTGGCATGTTGTTCCTTGCAGTTGACGTTCATTTTACAGCCCAGCGTCAACTTCTTTCTTGAACTCAAACCTTTAAAAAAGGGTTCATGTATGACAACTTAGTCAGCTTGGAAATTGAGGACTCCCGAAATGTATAACCTGACCGGAAAATTGATCCTGTCCGCAGATACATCCAAATGAAACATAAGTGTCTTCGAACCAGATCGCTCATTAACTGTCAGTATCAAATAGAAATTCTTACAGCAAGAGCGTTTATTCATGAATAACATATCACTCTTCCTTCTTTTTTGTTCTTGCTATCAATAGTTTATTTATACAAGTGGAGGCCATGCCACCTACTGAACCGAAAGCTGGTCGGGGCTCCACTGGGCTTCTTTTAGCAGCGATACCGCTTCAGGATAAATATTCCAGCTCGAAGGGCTAAACATATGAGCACTCCCCCACTCAGCCATGGCTGGAGCGATATTTTTATGGGCTTCATATAACTGAGCATCAATGTCATTGGTAATACAATGCGCCAATGCAGCCAGCCCTACAGGTCCTGCACCAATGATTGCGACCGGTTTATTTAACGACATCGTTAATCTCGATGAAAAATTTCAATGCATTAGACAGCGATTGTATAAAAGTTTCAAAACGCCGTTAGTAATAATGCAGTGGTATTTTATTTGACAAAAACTTTCGCCAATCCGTATCTAGCTGACTGATACCCCCTGGATATTGCTGATTAACAAAGGCTA
>CAKMZU010000252.1 GCA_929200485.1 uncultured Gammaproteobacteria bacterium
GCGTTCAACTCTATATACTGGATCAACATCAGGCATTGGCACCCATTGGCACCACAGGTGAATTATATATTGGCGGTTTGGGTGTCTCGCTTGGCTATTTAAATGACCCCGAGCAAAATGCAAAAGCCTTTATTGATAACCCTTTTGTATCAAAAGATGGCGTGAAAATTTATAAAACGGGTGACGCAGCAAGGTATCAATGGCGTGAAGATGGCACCTTAAGTGTTGAGTTTTTAGGTCGATTAGATGATCAGATTAAAATTCGTGGTTTTCGGGTCGAGCCGCGAGATATTGCCAAGCGCATTACGGAATATGTTGAGGTCAACGATATTCTGGTCATGCTGGATGAACGCTTTGATGTGCCAAGGTTGGTGGCTTATGTCATTGAGGGTTCGCAGGCTCTGGATATTAAAGGCTGTGTCGATTACCTAAAGGCCTGGCTGCCGAACTACATGATCCCACAGGACTTTGTTTTGCTGGAGAGTTGGCCGTTATCAGCCAATGGCAAAATTGATCGAAAAGCCTTGCCAAAAGCAATCCCGGAGCAAGGAAAGCATACAGACTTTAAAGCACCTGAGAGCTTGGTGCAGCGTCAACTTAGCCAGATCTTTGCGAAGAAGTTAGAGTTAGAGAAGGTTGGAGTTAATGAGAATTTCTTTGAACTTGGCGGTCATTCTATTTTAGCCACACAGGTAGTGGGCGAAATTCAACAAAGTTTAGGGGTGGATTTCAGTGTTCGCGCCTTTTTTGAAACGCCAACGGTTGAAGCGATAAGCCATCAAATAGAAAATAACGATGGGTTGAAGGATATTCAGAAACACTTCCCTATCACGCGCGTTTCCAGGCAGTCAATGATTCCGCTATCCCCTGCGCAAGAACGTTTATGGGTTATTGAACAGATGCGCCCGGGCACCTCGAGTTACCTGATTCCTTTCGCGTTAAAACTATCAAAAGACGTCGATCTCGATCGGCTCGCTCAAGCCTTGATACAAGTGGTGGATCGGCATGAGAGCCTGCGCACAGCGATACTCAATGATGGGCAGGAAAATGCCTATCAAAAGATTCTGCCAGTTGACCAATTTGAGCTAATACAACTTGAAGCAAAAACTGAAAGCCAGGCTATCTCGAGTGCGAAAAATTTTGCGTTAGCGCCTTTTGCTTTTGATCAGTCACCCTTGTTCAGAGCAGCCTTTATTCAACCGCTTGAGAGTCATCCGCTTTTTGTTGCCAGCTTTCACCATATCATCAGTGATGCCTGGTCGCTAGACGTGTTCCGTAAAGACTTGGTGACAGCCTACAGCGACTTGGCTTGCGGAAACTTATCGTTCGAACCACTAACGTTGCAATATGCCGATTTCAGTGTCTGGCAACGCCAATATTTAGGTTCTGAAGCTGCTGAGCAGCATTTGGAGTATTGGTTAAACCAGTTAAAAGATTTACCGCCGCCATTACGTTTACCTCTTGATAAAGAAAGGCCGGCGGTTCAAAGCTATAACGGTGCGATTGTCGAGCATAAACTTGATGCGTCTCTGGTCAACAAGATGCAGGATTTTTCGAAGCAGCAGGGCATTACGCTCTATCAAGTGTTATTAAGTCTTTATTTCTTATTGTTGAATAAGGCATCCAACCAGTCAGACCTGTGCATTGGTACGCCGATTTCCGGCAGGCAAATAAATTCGTTGCAGGCGATGATTGGTTACTTTGTCAATGCCGTAGTGATTCGTCAGGATGTCAGCCAGTCGACGAATTTTTTAAGTCTTTGCCGGCAGACCATGGATCAAGTGTTAGGCGCTTTTGCGCATCAAGATATACCCATTGAGCGAATATTAAGGCACTTGCCACTTGAGCGCGATTTGGCAATCAACCCTGTTGCGCAAGTCGGGTTTAATTATATTGATGAGGCGCTATTATCGACAGAAAATGAAGGTGGTCTGAGCTTCGAGGTTATTGAGCTAAAGTCTTTCGACGCTAAATATGACATGACATTGCATGTAATTAGCCAACAAGGAACGTTGTCGTTAAAGGCGGAATACAGTACGGATTTGTTTGATGAACGTACTATTGCCAACCTGCTCTCTCAATTTGAAATGCTTGCTGAAAGTTGTCTGGCAGCACCTGAACAGGCACTTGGAAATCTGGATATTGTCAATTTTGATCAGCTTTCACAGGAGACAGGTGTCTCTCGTTCCGGTGAAGACAAAGGTGACTGGTTACCACTGAATGCCATGCAGATGGACATGGCGATAGCGCAGTCGTTGTTCCCGACCGCTAGAGCGAATACCTTAGGTTATCAGGTTGAGGTTCCCTTTGTCGTTGAGCCGGTTATTTGGGAACAAGCTATTCATGCCGTGATTAAGGCTTACCCTGTTTGCCGGACTAA
The DNA here is from genome assembly GCA_929200485.1 of uncultured Gammaproteobacteria bacterium. Classification (GTDB taxonomy): domain Bacteria; phylum Pseudomonadota; class Gammaproteobacteria; order Pseudomonadales; family DT-91; genus CAKMZU01. Next base: position 2,381 of record CAKMZU010000252.1, read on the forward strand.
GTTAGTTGAAAATCCATTACGTTTAGGGGAATTTGCTTATCAATATCAGGCAACGACGTTCGATACAGAGCTTGAAGTGATCGACTGGCAGGATGTTGACACAGCGCCTATTGAGCGAATACATGCCTTTGTCTATCAACCTGATGCTTACCAGCAACACCGTTTTTTCCGTTACGGTTTAGCCAGGCTTGCAGGGAATAAAACCCTGTTAATGATGAGCGCACACCATGCGCTTGTCGATGGCATTTCGGTGGATATTCTCGCACGATTGCACATTAACGCCTATGAATCATTGGTTAAGGGAGAAATACCAGCATTAGCTGACACGTACCCCCTAAAAGATTATACCTTGCAAAATCGGATGCTGGTTGATCAGCCTGAAACCTTGGCATTTTGGGAAAAAGAACTGTTGCCGGTTGAGGCGTTGCAATTTCCAGCTCAGGCTTTAAAAACCCGTGAAGAAAGCCTGCACGAGATTGAGTCGATAGCTATTGATTCAGAGCATTGGCAGGCGATTTTGGCGTTTTGTAAAAAGCGCCGAACGACGCCTGCCATGTTTTGCAAAGTGCTTTATAGTTATTTGATCGCAACCTATTGTCGAGCCGATAGCGCGTTTAGCTTAACAGAGTTTGTTGCTCAGAGAGATAAATCACAAGCGGATGCGTTAGGCTGCTTTTTTGAGCAAATGCCTTTTGTTGTGCCGGCTGATGTTCTCAAGCCCCAGTCAACTTTTGATGACTGGATAAAAGCAGGTCATGAGTTGCACCGCCGATCTAAAAAATTCCGTCGACTTTCCAAAGGGGCAACCGCAAAACTGCAGCCAATAGGCAATTTGCAGTTTATGTTTAATTTCTATCACTTTTTGCCCGAAACTTATGAAATTAATGGCGAGATGGCGCCTTGTGCAGAAGTGCCACCTTTTGTTGAAGGTGCTGTGCAGTTTATTGTTAAAGCCCAAGTCAATCAGACGAGTCTTGAGTTGTATTATCAGCCCCATTTATTCAACGCGTTAGACTTTCTTGAGCGATTCAAACAGTTAAGTTTGCAGGTGATTCGCAGCGATAAGCCAATGGCTCGTTTAAAAGGGCTGTTACATTCTGAATTTATGGACCAGCAGTTCCACTTTCAGGGTAAAGCCACGGATTTGGAAGGTACTTATCCAACACTTGTACGTGCAATGATGGCGCAGGCTGCAAAAACACCTGGAGCGACAGCCATTGTGGCGGGTGATCAGACCATCACCTACGATGAACTCAATAAAAAAACCAATCAGCTGGCACATTGGTTAAAAGGGCAAGGCACGGGTACAGATAATCGCGTAGCAGTTTGTTTGAAGCGAAGCCTTGATGCTATTGTTGCCATGATTGGCGTAGTTAAAGCAGGCGCAGCTTATGTGCCGCTTGACCCTTCTCACCCAGAGACTCGCCTTCAATCCATGATGGTGACGGGCGGCATGGATATTGTATTTGCCGATAAATCTCAAGTAAGCGTATTTACAGAGCAAACGCTGATTGATCTAAAATCAAAGGTGTTCAATGAACAGCTGGCAATGATGCCTCAAACGGCAGTATCAACATCCCCCAATCCTGATGATTTGGCTTATGTCATCTTCACGTCAGGCACAACTGGCGATCCTAAAGGTGCGGGTGTTACGCATGCCAATGTGATGAATTTGCAAAGTTGGTATACCAAGGATATGCAGGCATCAGAGAATAGCCGGTTTCTTTTAATTAGCTCACTGGGTTTTGATTTAACACAAAGAATATTTTTGCACCGCTTATTTCTGGTGGTCGGTTGGTCATTTATGCCGAAGATTTTTATGATGCACAAAAAATTGCAGTACTGATGGAAAAGGCTCAGGTTACGGATCTTAATTGTGCGCCGAGCTTATTCTATCCGTTAGTTGAAGATTTGGATAATGTTAAGCATCTGAATAGTTTGAACAATCTTTGCTTAGGTGGTGAATCTATTCAGATGGAACGTTTGGAGAGTTGGTATGCTAATAAAACGACTCGCATGGTCAACCATTATGGGCCAACCGAATGTACGGATATTGCATCGTTTTATCCTATTCCTAAAGGTAAAATCAATTCGGAAAATCTGCCGATTGGCAGACCCAATGATAATGTGAGCCTCTATATTTTAGGCGAGCAACATCAGCTTGTTGCCAATGGGTTGGTGGGTCAGATTGCCATAGGCGGCAAAGGGATAGGTCGAGGGTATTTAAACCAAGACAGGCTGAATCGAGAAAAGTTTATCCCTAATCCTTTGGGTGACGGTCAGTTATATTTAACCGGTGATTTGGGTTTCTGGAATAAAGACGGTCAGTGTGTTTTTGTTGCAAGAAGAGACTTTCAGCTCAAAATAAACGGTCAGCGTTTTGAATCACAAGAGATTGAGCATCATTGCAAACATTTGGCAGGTATTACTGATGCGTTGGTATTAATCAAAGAGAGTCAGTTAGTGGCTTATTTAGTCGGTGAAGAAGAATATACCAATAGCGCCACTTGGAAAACCGAACTTGCTGAATTTTTGCCGGCCTATATGATCCCTAGTCGCTTTGTATTTTTATCCGAGTGGCCACGAAATAAAAATGGCAAGATAGATCGCAATGCGTTACCTGAACCTAAAGCGTTAGATGAAAAACCATTGGTTTTACCGCAAGATGACCTTGAGACTGCGGTGTTATCCATCATAAAAGAAGCGGTGGATGCTGCCAGCATGAGTATGGATGATAACTTCTTTAATTTAGGTGGAAACTCATTGTCAGCCTCGCGCGCACTAATGCAGATTCGCAATCGTTTCTCTGTTGAGATTCCATTGCATATGATTTTCGACTTAAACACGCCCAAAGCGTTAGCAGATTTTATAAAAGTGTCTCAAAGTGTCATGGCGAATATGAAGAAGGCAGAAGCGCCTT
>CAKMZU010000253.1:0-2715 GCA_929200485.1 uncultured Gammaproteobacteria bacterium
AAACCTTGAAATTCAGCGCAGAATCTCAAAATCAATTATTAGAGGTGCCCTTAAGTCCTTATGCCTCAGTAGGGTGGTTAATGCTCGAGCTGTATCCTGTGCGTTTCCAGATTGACATAGAAAAGAAAATAAAAATATGGAAAAAAGACTAAAAAATATTCATATAAATTAATTACAATTCTATTTAATGGTGTTTACGTTGCATTTTTAATATAGGTATTTTCATATTTAATAAATCATAAATATTCTCGTTAAATGAATTTTTTATATATTTAAAGTCAAATAGTTTAATAGGAATTATTTTTGATGTTTTAATTTACTATGGATACTTATGAATTATTTTTTTCTGTTGATTTTACTATTTTCAAGTTTCTGTTTCTCTGGTGTTGAAGATGACAATAGTAATAAAGTTTTATCAGACCTTGGTTTGGATAGTTATAAAGATATAAAAGGAAAAGGTTTAGTTAGATGCTGCTTAAAACAAAATTATAATGATTTTAAGTTATGGCAGATTAGTGCTCAGGGGATGAACGATAAAGGTTGTGTAAGTCGTGGTTCGCCGGATGATAATACATATTTGAAAAACCCTGAATTGCAAAGGAAATTGCCTAGATCACTATCAGTTGTAGAATTTACCAAAAGTGATGCCAATAAAAAATACCTTAAATTTCATGGGCTTCCTAAAATAGGTGCAGCTTCCGCTGTTTATGAAGACTCTGACGTTAATACTCAACCCTTGTGTCAATTCATGCAAGACATTGATAAAGAAGATGAGACGAAAATCATCAGAACCTATAAAGAAAATGGTAAGCACTTCCTAATTAGTGCTTTTGAAGAAGACAATAAAAGTTATATAGTATTTGGTTCAAAAAATAATCATTGTATTCGTTCGCTGAAAAGCATTGAAGAAGAAACCCCTTTAGATGGTGTCGCTTATTCTACCCCGCTGTTGAAGGCTATGTTTGATGCCTTTAAAAAAATATTTTTTGGTTTGAAAGAAAAAGAAAAGAAGCGATTAATTAAGTTTCTTAATTCAGGAAAAAGCCTGGTCGGAGAGTATGTTGATGGAATGCATATCATTCCACTAAAAGATAAGGAGCGGCCAACAATAAAATTTTTTGGGGTTACATCAAATACTTCAAACTACGATGAAGAATCAGACGAAATAAAAAACCTTTATACGATGATTGGTCAAATAAATAGTTTGGGTTTACCTGCCGTTTCATCTGAGAATTTTTCTTATTCTGAGCTGGAGCAGAAGAATAATGCTGTTTTAGCAAGTACAGAATTAGAAGGGTATGTTGATCACTTCTTTCAAGGTGGTCAATGGATTGGATCAAGTAAACATAAAATGCCTTGGTATGTTTTATTAAGGGCGCTAAGAGAAAAAATGGCTAATTCGGGTAATATTCCCGATAAAATACAAATAAAGGCCCTTGTTGATAAAAAAGACAAGTTCCTGCATATGTCTTCTGATATCAAAGATGATTTAACTAATAAACTTATTTTTTTTAGTGATGCACTAAGCGAGAAAAAATTTGATACTGAAAATCTTGCTTATTCTGAAACTGATTTCCAGATGGGTATCGGTAACCTTTATAAAAAGACTGTCATCAATCCAGAAAAATATGATGAGAAAGGGATAGTTATTTTCTTTAATGGTGTATCGGGTATGGGAAAAGATACGATTGGTGGGGCAATGGAAACGTTAGATAGACAGTTCATAAGATTAAATCAAGACCAATTTCTTGACCATGAAAATACAAACGATAAAGCCCGCATTCATAATGCTAAAAAGCTTTGTATGTCGTGTGCGATTAAAGAGGCCGAGAAAGGCTTTATCCCTGTTATTTGCCGCAATAATCAAACACCACAAGAATTCAAAGATTTTATAAGTAAATTTAGAGGTCGCGCGGACTGTTTGCTGGTAACACCGACGGAGCTTTGGAATGATAAATCAGACGCGCTTTCAAAAATCTGCCGAAAGTCAATTGATGACCGGCCTAATCATGTGTTGAGTTATCTAGAGGAAGAAAAAATAAACGAAATACATCGCAGTCAAATAAAAAAAATTGGCCAAAGGCCACCGTCAGAGATGTTTGACGCTGTTTTATCCGTTGACTTTCTAGATGAAAAAATGGCTCGTAAAGCACCGGAAAACCTAGCCAATCAAGTAATAGCCTACGCACTTGATAAAACACAATGGAAAACAACAACAAATGAAAAAGATATTGTTTATATGTACTTACCAACCAATATGGGATTTATATCTGCTGTTGACCAGGAAATGACCGCCCAGGAAGATAAAATTGATTCATTGGAACCTATAGCGCTAACTGAATTTAAACATCATGTGACATTAATGCAAATGGCAAGCCTTCCTGACGCCAGAAGTCAATGGTTTTCAATAAAAGACCGTATAGGCCAAGATGAATTAACCATTCGATCTGATAGCTATTTAATGAATAATCAAGGAGAAAAAGTTCTGCTATGTAACATCTTCGATAGAGATGGCAAGGATGTCTCAGACCAATATGTCTTTTCTGGTTTACCTCATATCACATGGTCTTTAAAAGATGGGCGCAAGCCAATAGAAAGTCTGGATATTATAAAAGCCTTCAAAGAAGGCAAAGGCAATTTTAAAGAAGTGCAATTCAAGGAACCGATGGAATTTTCAGCCGTTATTGCGACTGAGGAAAAAGGAGAGTCTGCAAT
>CAKMZU010000253.1:2725-5296 GCA_929200485.1 uncultured Gammaproteobacteria bacterium
ATACCGGATTCTTTAACGCCACCAAAAGGCACATTGGCATGAGAAATCATTCCATCATTAATGCCGATAATCCCTGCTTTTAATTGTTCAGATACACGGAATACTCGGTTGATATTCTGGGTGAAAAAATACGCTGCCAAGCCATAAGGCGTATCATTTGCACGATCAATAACCTCGTGCTCATCAGTGAATGAAAGAACGGCTACAACAGGGCCAAATATTTCTGTTTGGGTAATTTCCATACTGTCACTGACCTGGGTCAGTAGCGTTGGCTCATAAAACGTCCCTCCTTTTTCATGAGGGTCGCCTCCAACAAGACAAGTAGCTCCTTGTTTTACTGCATCGTCGACAAGTGTTTTGACTTTATCAAAGCCATTTTGATTAATGAGTGGGCCAACTTGAATCCCCTCATCCAGCCCATTGCCAACCTTAAGTGCGTTAACTTCTGGTATTAGTTTGGAAAGAAAGTTCTCCATAATGTTTTCATGGACAAAAACCCGATTAGCGCAGACACAGGTTTGTCCACTATTTCGGAATTTACACGCCATTAAGCCTTCTATCGCAAGATTAAGATCTGCATCCTCAAAGACGATAAAGGGTGCATTACCTCCTAATTCCATCGAGGTAGATTTTATGCTTTCTGCACTTTGCGCAATGAGTGTTTTTCCAACTTGAGTAGAGCCGGTGAAAGTAATTTTTTTAACAAAGGGATGGGAAGTAAATACGTCACCGATGGCAGATGAATCGGTTGTTGTTATGACGTTAAATAAGCCCTTCGGAAGATCTGTTTCTTGCGACAGCTCGGCTAAGGCAAGCGCGGATAGGGGCGTCTCAGCAGCAGGCTTGAGAACAACGCTACAACCCGCAGCGATCGCAGGTGCAACTTTCTTTGCCAGCATGGCAATGGGAAAGTTCCAGGGGGTGATTGCAGCCACAACGCCTATCGGTTGTTTAATGGTCATCAAGCGTTTATTTTGAGTGGGTGGCGTTAATACCTCTCCTTTTGGTCGCTTGATGGCTTCAGCAAACCACAGGAAGAAACTTGCGGCATATTGCACTTCAGCAAGCCCTTCTGCTAAAGGTTTACCGGATTCCAGCGTCACTAATTTGGCCAACGCGTGTTTGTTGGCTAGAATCGCTTGATACCATTGAATAAGCCAGTTTGATCGCTCAAAAGCTGAGGCAGTTGAATTATTGTGAAATGCCAATTTAGCAAACTTAATGGCGGCTATCGCATCTTCTTTGGATGAATCGGGAACCTGTGCGATAATTTCTTGAGTTGCTGGGTTATTGATGGTGAAGGTTTTGCTTGTGAGTGCTTGAACCCAGTCATTATTGATAAATTGGTTAGTGGACGATAAAAAACGGAATAATTTTCGCATCAACATTTAGCCTGTGTTGAATGTTAAGGGCTTTTGCTGATCCTATCTGTCTTCGCTTGCAGTTTCAATATCCGTTATTATTTCAGAGTTTTTTTCATTTTCACCCTCGATTTGCCCGTGATCCTGCGGATTTAATTCAGACACATTAATTTTCTTGAGTATATCTAAAGTGTTGGAGCTAATAATATATTGATTGTTTTTGTTTTCAGGGTCGCATATTGCAGTCTGAATAAAATAGTTTGTAAATTGTCTGTCTGTTTGAGATTTTTCTGGGAACAGGTCAGAGACGATGCTAGAAATAGCATAGAAAAACGGATCGAGGTCAGTTTCTTCCAGTGAATTCAATTTGCTTGTGATTTGTTTAAAATCATTATCAGTAATGCCATTAATGTTATTTAGATAAAATAAGCCATTTCCGAATTCTTCAAAAGGGATTCTATTCTTATTGTAAATTCCTTCCAGTGGTCTGCAATACTTAAAGTTGATCGTTGTCGTGTTTTCAGCAGCAGAGAGTGCTCTATACGGTTTACGTTGAACAGCGTATTTATAATAGTCATTCAGGTCAGTGTCTGGATCGCTAAGAATAAGATCTATCTGAAAAAAAATCGCTGTATTAATTATTATTTCAGGTACAGGAAATCCTTTTTCAGAAAAATATTTGAGGGTTGGTTGGATTTCATTCATCCTGTGATGATTGTATTGTTGCGGAATAGTATTTACTTTAACTCCCAGTATGTTTACTTGCCCACCAAGCGAAAAGACTGGAATAAAAAACAATAAAGTAATAAAAATCTTCACGAAAACTACCCGTATTTTGCTATTGCTTAAGTAGAGTTTCCGTGAGGGTTATTGTTTCAAGCTTTTTACTTTTTTATTGTCAGCTGCATGGGTTTTCCGCAAACCCGAATTTTTTTCATCATTTTAACCACAGATTTAGGCATGCCGTCGGGTAAATCGACAAAACTATGATCATCTTTAATGCTGATTTTGCCTATGTAAGCCGAGTCTAAATCACATTCATTGGCAATCGCGCCAACAATATTGGATTTTTTGACGCCATCGTTATCGCCCACTTCGATTCGGCAGGTAACCATGGATACATCATCTGTTATCGCTTTGCGTTTTCTGGGCTTTTTGTCAGACGGCTTTTTGTCAGACGGTTTTCGGTCGGAGCGTTTATCTGATAATG
>CAKMZU010000254.1:0-2108 GCA_929200485.1 uncultured Gammaproteobacteria bacterium
TCTGCTAAAAACGGTAACTTTTTATCTTCTGCTTCCCTAAGGTGCCGTTTTGTCGTTACAGCATTGTTCAACTAACTCTGAATACTCGGGTTGTGAATTCTTGCGCATCCAGAGCTTGCCTTATGGGGTGAGCCATCACAAATAACCTGTAAAAATTTTGGAATCGAAATACTATTTTTATGAGGGAAGTAATAGCCTGGCACAAAAAATACTCAAGGCTGTTTCTACAGAATACACTCTATCGCCTAGTGAAAATGGTGACACACCTTGTTTGGCAATCAAGTCAAGTTCATAATCAATAAAGCCACCTTCAGGGCCTATGATAATAAGTTTCTCTTTATGCTGAGTTTTTGGCATTGCTCTATTGGTTTCCAGATAGGGGTGACCGATAAAAGCGGATTTGTCTTCCATTAACAAGGGCAGAGTATCTTCGACAAAAGGTTTGAAACGCTGATGAAAATAGATGCTTGGCTTGACGGTATCTTTTGCTTGAGAAAGTCCTTCAATCAGGGTTTTCTGAATTTTAGACTCACCAATTAATGGACTCTGCCAATAGCTTTTTTCTACTTTGTAGCAATGAATAATGTGGATCTCTTTCACACCAAGTTCAGTTAAGAATTTAAGGCAGCGTCGTAGTGCTTTGGGTCTGGGCAGAGCCAAAACCACGGTTAAGGGTGAGGGTGCAGGCGGGGAATCAGTGAGAGATAGTTTGCAGACCGTTTGATTCTCAGTTATTTCAGTAATACACCCAACCCCCATTGTTCCATTAATCTCGCCGAGTTTTAATGTGTCACCTATTCTGGATTTTAATACCTTGAGGATATGCTGATGACGATGATCGTTAAATACGACAGTATTGCCGTATTTAGTTTCACTGGAAGAAAAAAGAATGAGGTTCATTAGTGGCTGTCGAGGTCAGATCATTCATGGGGTGATTATGGAATTTCCCTCTAATTAAGCGAGGAAGGTCCAGTATAATCGAGAACCCAAGCCCTGCTCAATAAAGTTAGCATTAAATTCTGGTGCTTAGGTAAACGGAATATAAAAATGTACCCCCACTCTCTGTAGAGCCTTTGTTTAGCCTGAAGGTCGTCCAATAAAGTTTGTTCGACCTAACTTATTTTCTTCAACCTCCATTGCCACTTGAACTAAACACTTATCGAATAATCCAACTCCAGAGAATGTCTTTACACCCTACAATTAACCTAAGTTGCGTATAAGGAATCCTGATTAAACTTCAAATAGATTAGTTAAAATTAAGTCTAAAGTTGATCGAAAAATAATCAAAACAAGGTTTTTCAAAGTAAATATAGTGTTTAGATATCCCTTAATAGGTTTACTTTTCTTACGCTCAGCTCAGGTTACAATTGCCAAGCGAGAATACTGTATTATGCTCCTCTGTCGTTTAACCATTTTAACTTTCATCTTATTTTTCGCTAATTTTAACACCCACGCTGGTTTTTTTGATTGGTTAGAAACAAGAAAATACATAAAAACATCAGGAAATGTACAAGGATACATAAAGTCCGACTTGTTCAGTACTGATAGAGGACTACCGGAAGTTTTACAAATCTTTGAAGGATTTCCGTCTTTCTATTCAGCTCTAGTCAAAGAAGAATGTTATGTTTTAAATTCTGGCGCAGGTGAATATTACTTCGAAAAACAAATATACGGCGATACTGGCGAATTTATTATGGATCATTCCATTAATAGATTTTACTCAACAAGAATGCTTCGCCCTATAAACAAAAATTGCAATGAAGTCCTAACTGAACACAAACAGGTAACAATTGACAATGCAAACAAGATAAAGAATAACAAAGCTAATATCCGTATTACCTCTTTAGGTTATTTCAAGCCGCCAGCGGATTTTGAACATCATGAAAACCACTCCGTAATTAGTGGAGAATTTTTTGAAAATATACCCAATAAAAAAATACTAAAAAAAAGCAGAGATGGTTTTAACGTTATCACTGACTGCTGGGGCCCGTTTGCTTACTCCAATAATGATGAGCATCGAATGCAAATAATTACTCGATACAGAGAATTAGTAAAAAAAACTGGAGAAATATTTATTTTCTCTTCCAATTCTGACATAAAAACTCTGG
>CAKMZU010000254.1:2118-5281 GCA_929200485.1 uncultured Gammaproteobacteria bacterium
ACAAACTAACGATTGATGTTTATGGAGTCGGGCCGGTAAGCTCCGCTGCTCTTATAAAAAACACCCTTTGATTTACTAAACGTTAGCCAAAGATCTGAGTTATCTGCTGAGATGTAAAGCAATAAGGGAAGTAGAATTTTGAACCTTACCAAGGCATGGCGCTCCTTTAAATATCAAAAGTCGTCTATGTGTTCAGTACCTCATGCCAGCACAACTTAGGGAAGCCGAATTTAAAAATATACCATTACCCGACGAAAATTCTCCAGATGGTAAGGCGCTGTCTGCTAAAAACGGTAACTTTTTTTCTTCTGCTTCCCTTAATAGCTCATCTCAGTATATCCCACTCTTAAAACTAGCCTCTAAACTATTAAAAGGTTCTTACAAAAGACTTTTCATGGCTGAAGTTTCCGAAGCACTACGTAGTGGAAATGCCAGACTTAGGTGATATAGATTTAGTTCGTATGCTTTAAGGAGAACTCTAGCAAATACGGCAGTGAGATAGAGAGATGGTAAAAATGGGCTGCCGTATCAGTTGAATGATGAGGTTGAAAAAGAGGGCTACCTACGTTTTCTTTTTTTATGCTTCGCTGTGCGCTGCGGTACTTTACACTGAGCAGCTGTGGCAACTGCGTCTGTTAATACAACAGCATTTACCTCTTTTCCTTTTATGTAAAGCTCAACAACATTCCCTTTCTTTGATACCTCACATTTTTTATCGCGGCCTGATAGGAAATAGTTTGCTTTACCATATATTGAGGGCGAACAGTTACCTACTGCTTGATTGATGTTCCATGGTGACTGCCTTTCTCCTCCTAATTTATGCACATGCTTAGGCCGCAAAAGTAAATCCTGTAGTGAGCAGCTTTCAATCTTCTTAGGAAGTATCTCAGGTTGGTATTCTTCAGACTTCCAGCTATTGAACCATGCACTTAATGCGTCTGGGGCTTTTTGTTCTGGCACAGGAATAAATTTACCAAGGTATTGCCGGTTTTTATTTTCTCTTTGAATTCTTCTTCTTTCTTTTGAGGGAGTCGTGCCGTTGATTACTTGAACTTTAATCTTATAACCATAGTTATAAAACAAATCAATGATTTTTCCATTAGAAGATGAATCCGGGTTAGTGATAAGGTGATAGCCTATTGAACTATCTATCTTGCTGGCATCTTTGGTATATATTTTTCTTGGTAGATCACTGTATTCCGGTGGGTGTTTGTAATCTTGAGTTTTCTCAAGATAATCTCCTGGTTTACAAACCCCTATACTGTTCAAGAAATCACTAGGAATGAAATTCCCATTATCTTCACAAGGTTTATAACTACTTGGTGCAGATAATTGAATTGTATCTGAACTCGTTAAACCTAACATAAAATGAAGCGCAGCAAATACTGATGATTTCGGTATGGCAAAAAGCCAAGACGATTGTAGAAACAAAAGCAAAATGATTGATACTAAAATATTTCTCAATGCTGTATGTTTAGCTAGAAATTCAAAATTAGAACTTTTCATGTGTTTTCTACTGATATTTAACAAGTGTGTTTCAATGAGAGTAAAAATTTCAAATGCTAAAGCGAAGATTATTTAAGATTACTCTCATGTGAGAGTGCATACATCAGTTAATATCGCTTAATTAAATACATCCATTCCCACATTTAAAAACGGTCGTTAGTATGTATCAAACCCTGTCAGGTTTTTGTAAGATTATCCAAATGGCTTCTTTGCCGCGGTGTTCAGCATAAGACCCATTAATGGCGAGATGCAGTCTAGAGTCATGGCAGCCCAATCGACTTAAATAATCATTTTTTAAAACCTCAAACCCTGAATCTGTAAATGTTTTAGCAGGGAATATAGGATCAAATGCGGTCATAGCTTGAGGGTGAATATTTACATGTTCAGGATCGATATGCTCTCGAAAAGTATCGGCATCCACATAACCAGGCCAAGGTTGATGTGTATTAAGCTTTTTCAAGTATTGAGGTATATAAGCGGAAGCCACTTGTAAAAATACTGTTGATGCAGTGACATGTAATATACCGCCAGGCTTTAACAGTTTAAATAGCTTCTTGGCGGCGCTGGCTATGTCTTCAGGCGTAAAAAAATGTAAGACACGAGAGATCAGAATGATATCATAAGCTTCGTTATCCTGAGCCTCAACGTCATAATGTCGAAAGTCAACCTGACGAGTATGAATACAATGAGTAAACTCAGTATCCTGTACGGCGCGGCTTAGTGCCTTTACATTAGCACTATCCAATTCCCATGCATGAATATTTTGTGCACCAGCGTAGGCAGCATGTAATACCGTATTTCCAAAACCAGAACCGATATCGAGTGATTTTATTCCAGGATTTTTAGCTATATCAATAAATGCACGTTGAGGTTCATCCAGTTGAATTTGAGTGCCATAGCAATTTAATGTACGAATAGCCAAAGGTTGGAAGCAACTAATTTGTAAGGATTTTTTATGATCCGTTTTCTCATAGTAGCCCGCATCACAGATGCTTTTTTTTACAAAATGCTGCGGTATGCCCACTAATACGATGTCAGCCCCCGACTTATTGGCTACTTGAGCCATCGTTTTTATTTGATCCAGATTTAGCGCATTTAAATCGTCTGTAGATAGTATGATTGAGGCAGGTCTGATGCCTTTGACTGTCATAGCCATCTGATTTGGATCGAAAGAGCTTTGGTTTATGGTATTGAATTTTCCATCTATCGCAGATTTATAGATAGCGGCACTGCCCATATAAAATAAAGTGTTCTGGCGCTGGGCGCTATAAAATACATGCCGTGTAGAAAAATAGTGTGCTAGTAGGACGTTAAATATCGGAACATCTTTTTGCTGGCTGCTTGATATTTGATTCATCGACTTTTCTATCTATTGGTAAGCATGAGGCTGGTGTGTTTCCATAAAATGAAAATAGTTTTAAAACCAGTAGAGCATTGTTTTGTTCTATGATGGCCATAAAAACAAGCCGACAAGTTGGCGAACAAAAAATTTTCTGACTATCTGATGTTTGTTTATTTTAATCCTTAGTAGATAAAAGGAGGTTTTAAACCAGTAGCGCTCTATGTATAGACTCAGTATGCTGGCGAAAGTTTAATAAAAAGAGGCTAGGAGGGTGTCCGAGAACAGACTGTTCGGCCTAAATTCCAGATAAGCGGC
>CAKMZU010000255.1 GCA_929200485.1 uncultured Gammaproteobacteria bacterium
GGATAATATTGCTTCACATCACTTTGAAACAACTTAACAATTTCAGCCTGAGAAAATTCAGAGCGTAGTGTAAAAAAGTATTCAAAGTAACGAGTGATTGCAGGGCTTAAGGTAAGCTTGCCATTAGGGCTAGTAACGATAGGACGATCTGCTTCACTTCCTCTTGCGCTTGATGCATGCGTTAATTGCTTTTCGAGTTTAACTAAGAGCAAATCTTTGTCTTCAACAGGCTTTACTAATAACTTTTGTTTCCTGAATCGCCTTAGCCGTTTCAGGGTAAAAAATGGCTTTTCCTGGCTTTTCAATAAAGAAATATAAAGTCACTGCACTGACCACAAAACCAAAGATCACTTTGGCAATAGCAACTTTTGTGGTTAGCTGCACGTTACAGGCCTGCTTCTTTCATTCGGTTTGCATGCATACGATAAAGTGTTAACGGATTCGGCGCATTCGGATGAATAAGCCCTAATGCCTGATTGGTTAAATCGGTATGATTCATTGGCGAGTAATCATCCTTGATGACCATGCCAAGGTGTGTTGCGCAGCGGCTTAATGTGCCATCGTTTTGATCATCAGGAAAACGATCCATAGTGACTTTTAGAATTTTATCCAAAGGATCAAGCTTATTGGTCAATACGCCAATACCGCCCCATGAATAAAAATACACTTCATGATCCTCGCCTGTTTCCTCATCCTTAAAAACCACTTTACGCTCTTCTTCTTTAGCAACACCATCGCAATCATCAGGGATACCTGCAGGGAATCTTTTGTTAAATTCCTCGGTTCCTTCATAGTTTACAGTTTCAAAAGCACCTCTAGGATACTGCGGCATACCAGCTGGGCCTGCACTTAGGTTATCCATTAAAAAACCCATCATGGCAAAAAGCACTTCAACCAAGGCCGTTCCCCAAATACTTTGATAGGCTTCAGTAATGACTGCTGCTTTTTCAGAGCCTAATTTATTCACGCCGCCAACGGTAGAGATAGAAGCGATTAAATCAGGGCGAACCGCTGCAATATAGCGTGAGGTTTGTGCGCCGTGGCTATGAGCAATTAAATTAAACTTCTCAATGCTGGTATCAATCGCTTTTTGATCTTCTAAAAAAGCAATTAACTGTTCACCACGTACTTCATGCGTATTCAGTGATGACATCTTTGGAACAAACACGGTTGCACCACCGACTTCCAAGGCCTTTGGCACATGATGGAAATAATCCAGTCCAAAAATGGAATCAAAGCCGTTTAATCCATGCACCAACACAATAGGGTGTTTTGTTTGAGTGTAATCCGGATCATCCACTGGCTGATCGATTACGTAATTCGTACCAATATCGACTTTCAGTGGACCGAATTCAAAACCACACGAAGCAATTAAGGACAATACAAAGAACAGAGGGAGGCAACGGATAGGAGACATAGGGTATCGTTATTATTGTTTTAAATTCCTTTGTGCAAATTATACACAAAAGGGTTGGATTACCAAAATAGTTGACAACTATCGTGTTGATTAGTTACTTATTGATCTTAACCAGCATAACTCATGATGGACGCAACTTACCATTACCCCTTCATAAAAAAATCAATCATTATTGCTAACGTCTTTGGCTAAAACGGTCCTTTTTAAACATCCAGGTTCTAACAATTTCTAACTGATTTGCTCCTCTGAGCACTTCGTTTGAGACCGGTTCAAAGGGGCTGGCTAATCGCACTATGCGTAAAGCTGCTTTATCTAGCAATGGTTCACCCGAGCTCTTAAGAATTTTTGTAGATTCAAGTCGGCCATCTTTATTAATCGTCACGACCAACTGCAATTCACCATAAATCGCATTTTCTCGAGCTTCTTTAGGGTAATGGTCATTACCTACCGCTTCAATACGCTGTTGCCATGCAAAGAGATAAGCCGCATCTTCTGATGACTTAGTCGCTACAGAGGATAAGCGCCGCTTCTTAGGTAATCGGGCATAGGCTTGTTTCTGCTCAGCCAGCCGCGCTTTTAAAGCAGCGATTTCTTTCTGTCTTTGCGTTAGCGCATCCGGTCCGTTAAGTAAATCTGGTGTTTCTTCATTGACGGCTTCCTGTTTTTTAATCTTGCGATTGGCATCCGTACTGGTTATACGTAGCTGTGCACTTTCTTGTGACTGCTGCTGTTTTATTTTTTGTTGTTGAACCTGATTATCATTTTGATGATCGATCTGGGCAATCTGCGTTGTGGTCATTTCTTTTTTAACCGATTCAATACCACTGGCAGACTGGTTATTTTGCGCCAAAAAATCTGCATCCAATACAGGCTCCTCTTCATTATAATGAGAAAGGGTAATATCGATGCGTTTAGCAGGTTTTGCTTTGGGTACATCCAAAGCAAAACCCAAGCCCAGAATAACCGCAACATGTAAAGCAAAAGCCATGACTAGCATGAAGCCGAGACGACTGTGGGTTCTTGCAGCAGGATCAGGTGAAAACATACAGACCGGGTATTATTCTTTCTATTTAAACAAAAAACCTGACTTTCTTAATTAACGCTTAAATAGCCAGGATGGCATCTATCAATTTGCCCGCAATATCCAATTGTGTTTCACGATAAATTTCTCTGACACAAGTTGGGCTAGTGACATTAATTTCAGTCAGATAATCGCCGATTATATCTAATCCGACAAAAAGTAACCCCTTCTCTTTTAACACAGGGATAACTTGCTCACATATCCACAGATCTCGTTCAGTGACTTCAACCACTTTACTGATACCACCTGCAACTAAATTGCCTCGAGTTTCACCTTTTGCTGGAATTCTAGCAAGCGCATAAGGCATGGGCTCATAATTCACAACATGTAAACGCTTGTCACCTTTTACAATGTCAGGGATATACACCTGTGCCATAATGCTTTGTGAACCAAATTCCGTTAAGGTTTCCAAAATAACGCTCAGATTTGAATCATCCTCTTTCACTCGAAAAATTTTTGAGCCACCCATACCATCCAGTGGTTTGAAAATGACATCTTTATGTGTGCGATGAAAATCTTTTAACAGCGTCATATCTTTTGCAACCAAATGCGTCGGACTACACTCAGGAAACCAGGTGGCAAAAATTTTCTCGTTACAGTCGCGAAGCGAAGATGGCTTATTCACAACCAAAACCCCTTCACGCTCAGCCGCTTCTAAAATGTAGGTGGCATAAATAAACTCATTATCAAAAGGTGGATCTTTTCGCATTAAAATCACATCAAGATCCGAAAGCGCAGTTTTTTGTGGGTCACCCAGCTCAAACCAGTGAGTTTCATCCATAAAGACATCAAGCGAACTCGCCATAGCATAAGCTTTGCCATTCTCTATAAATAGATCTGCGACCGTCATATAGAAAAGATCCAAGCCACGGTTTTTTGCTGCTGCCAACATGGCCAAGGAAGTATCTTTTGCAAAGTGGATTTCCTCAATGGGATCCATCACCACCCCAAGACGCTTTTTCATGATTTCTCCCGTAAAAAGTGACGATTTTTGTCACTTTACCTGCTAAAAAAATGCTGTAAGTTGTTCTGTTTCTCGAACCTTGCCCCCTTTTAGAAAAATGTTCAAGTATTGATAGACATTTAAAAGCCGTTTTCGTATGTTTCTCTATCACAAATAAATCGCACGTTGGTCCGATCAAAATTTTGACCAGACTAAAAAGAGCGTAAAAAATAACAAAGCTGTAAAGCAAAGATAAATAAAGGAGCCTCACGATGGATGGCAATTTCGACAACCTCAAAGTGATGGTGATTGACGATAGCAAAACCATTCGCCGTACGGCTGAGACATTACTGTCTAAAGTCGGCTGCAATGTCATTACAGCGATCGATGGTTTTGATGCCCTAGCTAAAATCGCTGACGTCAAACCCAATATTATCTTTGTCGACATTATGATGCCTCGACTTGATGGTTATCAAACCTGTGCGTTGATTAAAAATAACTCTGAGTTTAAATCGACCCCTGTAATCATGCTTTCAAGTAAAGATGGTCTGTTTGATAAAGCTAAAGGAAGAATCGTAGGCTCAGATCAATACTTGACCAAGCCTTTCAGTAAAACTGAATTGATCGATGCAATCGAATCGCATGTTGCCGTTTCTCATTCGTAAACAGAAAAAAAGGATACAATCAACGATGGCGAAAATTTTAATTGTTGATGACTCTCCAACAGAACGCAAAACCATGGAAGATATTCTGGTTAAAGAGGGGCACGACATCATCAAGGCAACCAATGGGGACGAGGGTGTCGCTGTTGCTAAAGATAAATTGCCAGACATCATTTTAATGGATGTTGTTATGCCGGGTACTAATGGCTTTCAGGCAACGCGTCAGCTAACTAAAAATGAATCCACCAGCCACATTCCTGTCGTTATTGTGACTACTAAGGATCAAGAAACAGATAGACTTTGGGGTAAAAGACAAGGCGCCTCCAATTATCTGACTAAACCTATTGATAAAAAGCAGCTCGTTAAAATAGTTAATGACGCGCTTTTGCAATCGGCGTAATCAAGGTTTTATATGCCATCGCTAGCCTTCGATCATTTAATAGAAGTCGTCAATCACGCTAAAATTATTGACCCTGAATTACCTGCGCGAAAAATCACGCAGGAATCAACATCAGGCATTGGTTTTAGCTTACTTTCTCGCCGACTGTTTTCACCGATTGACGAAGTCGTTGAGATGCTCGAAGTGCCTGAGGCAACCAAACTGCCTGGCGTTAACCCATGGGTATTAGGTATTGCAAATTTTCGCGGCAAACTCCTCCCCCTTTTCGATTTGTCGATATTTTTTAACGATTACAACAAGTATGATGCAAAGAAAAAACGCGTATTAGTGATCGAGCTTGGCGATCTTTATGCAGGGGTCATTGTCAACGAAGTCTATGGTATGGTTCACTTGCCTTCAGATACTCCCTTTTCAAGTTCAGAAACAAGTGACACACAGCTTAATAAGTATTCAACGGGCTGCTTAACGCAAGATGGTGTTGAGTGGCAGTATTTCAGTCCGTTTGAATTAGCGAAAGACCCTAGATTTTTTAACGCTGCAAATAATTAATTTTCAATTATCGACATAAGGCAAGCAAATGGAACGCCGGCCTTAGAGAGGCTCCTATGGAGCATCTCACAAACATAACAATAAAGAAACGTCGCAGGAGCTAACGATGAGTACCACTTCATCAACCATGCTAAGACAGTCAGGCAACAAACTGATTTTCGTGCCAGCCACTTTAATGGCTCTCACTTTTGGTGTCTTATTGTTTACCATCATGCAGGTATTCAAAGAT
>CAKMZU010000256.1:0-469 GCA_929200485.1 uncultured Gammaproteobacteria bacterium
TTATGCTCCCCCAGACTCGGGTTATGCTCCCCCAGACTCGGATTTTCCCCCTCCAGGCAATAAACATCCTCTTACAGACCCAAATATTTCAGTTCCACACTCTACGCTATCTAATATTAGCGATTCACTTATTGCACTACTAAAAAATGACTCCAGTAAAACTACAACTGAAACTTTAAATATTGTTAAAGAAAATAAAAAAACTTTAGCGAAACATACTAAACATAGTGACTTATCTACTAGTCATGTAAAAAAAATTGAGGAGAACTTGAGCACAATCAATCGTCAGGTAGAGCACCTCAAAGAAGTACTTAATACCACAAAAAATTCCACAGCTGATTTAAATTTCCCAAACCTGAACACTAAAAAACATGATTTAAATGAAGAGATAAAGATTCAACTAAAAAAATTTGAAGATTCACATAAAAAAATTATCTCTGAATCAAAATCAAACTCGAAGGCTTTATCT
>CAKMZU010000256.1:479-5257 GCA_929200485.1 uncultured Gammaproteobacteria bacterium
CTGATAAAATTACCAGCAATGATAGAAAACTTGATAAATTAACGTCTGATATTTCAGAACAACAAAAAACTTTTAATAGTTTTAGCAAAAAACTCAAATCCATTGAAGACAAACAACAAAACTCAAACGAAAGACTGGGAAAACTTAGTGATGATAGTATACATAAGGAGCAGCTTTTATCTGAAACAGATAAAATAAAAAGTGGTATTGATCAATTAAGCACCGAACTTAAAAAGTTTTTGACAGCGCAAGAACATGCCAAGACAAACAACGATGAAACAACCAGGAAAAATAACACATTCATTACAGATACATTTTACTCACATTTAAACGAGATAAAATTACAATTTAACGACCTAACAAAACAGGTTGAAAGTATTAATAAGAATGTAGGTGATTTAATCTCACCTCTTAGTGAAAAAGTGAATCTTATCAGCGAAAAATTCACTGATATGGAAAACCAACAACTAAAGATTAAAGAGAAATTAGAGGAACAGAATACTAGCCTCGCCACCATAATAACAATTCTAAAAGATCTACCAAAAAACATTCAAGAGGGACTAAAACCAAAAACTTGGGCTACTATCGCAGGGACTAATTCTACTCCAAGCACGAGTACATACCCACAGGCGGTTCGAAACGGATTAGTCAAAACGACAGAGCAAAAAACAGATGCTCTTTCAATTAAAAAAGGAAGTATATAAAAACGTATGACGAGAGAACCTGAAAACTCAGGCAGTATGTTGGAAGAATAACGATCAAGACCCGTACTGACAAATAATCAAATCCGCAATCTCGTTAAGGATATTGTCTTTTTTCTCCCCTGCAGCGATCGGCTGATTATAGATCCGCGGTAACTCGGAAAATCGCTCAATCAGCCCAACAATAAACTCAAAGATCAGCCATTTATCACCATTGACGATATGGCCGCAATCAATAGAACCTTGCAACCAACTGATCAGGCCTTCATCTCGTTGAAGAATATCGGCAAGCAGAGAAGACATAAACTGTGGATCACGAACATACTCAGCAATAACCACGCGTTTGAGTTTGATATGGCGCTCTTCACTGACTGTGTCCCACAATAACGCAAGCATTTCCAGCATTTGTTCTTTCAAATCTCGCGTGCTGTCATAGGGAATATTGATCTGTGCGAACATACTATCAATCTGATCGCGCATAATGGCATCGAATAATGCCTGCTTATTTTCATACTTTTGATAAATAGTGCGTTTCGTTACCTTCGCTTCTTCAGCAATCTTATTCATACTGGCCTGCGCAAAGCCATATTCGATGAATATCTTCTCTGCTGCAGTAACAATATCTCGCTGTTTTTTTTCAGAGCGTGTTAAAACCTCTGTCATGTCTGTACGACTGTCCGCTGTTTAAAAACAGGCAATCTTACCTGTTCTCACACGATTCACAAGTTAAGACTTATAAGCGCAAAGAAGTATACCTTAAGGTATACATTATCAATAAAAATATATACCATTCGGTATACTATTTAATTTGCTACACCCTCTAGGACGGAGCACCCCATGAACTCTCTGGAAAAATCTTTTTCCCAGCTAGCGCTTAAAGCCCCATGGATTACAGCTTTGCTAGTGATTACCTACATCCTTTTCTCTTTCTGGGGGTTGAAGTCACTGACCTTCAATGTTGACCCCAGTGTCTATTACGATACGCAAAGCCCTAACTATAAAGTCCTGAAAGATATTGAAGACACCTACGGCAAGCCAGATAACATTGTCATCATTTTACATGCGCAAAATGGCACAGTTTACAATCGAGAAAATCTCGCCTTATTAGAAGAAATAACCAATGAAGCCTGGAAGCTGCCTTATGTCAGCAGAGTCGACTCCGTCAGCAATCACAACCACTCATGGAGTGAAGACGATGAAATGTTCGTCGAAGCGCTAGGTGAAGAGATAGAAGATAAATCAACAACTCAATTGCAGCAAATTAAGCGTATTGCTCTGGGCTCACCTGAACTGCGCAACCGCCTAACCTCTGCCAACGGTGAGATGGCATTAATTCGCTGCACACTGGTACTTCCAAGCAGCAATAAAAAATTGGCAGAAACTGAAATCTCCGAAGCCGCGCAAGCATTAGTGAAAAGGTTTGAAAAGGCCAACCCTGACATTGACATTCTTCTCTCAGGTGGAGCGATTCATAACTATGAGACAGATGCCACGTTAGGTCATGACATGCAGCACTCGATGCCGCTTATGTATGCCGTTATTTTTTCATTATTAGGTCTACTCCTGCGCTCTTTCAGTGCAATGATAATGATCATGGTGGTAACGTTAACCTCCTGTCTGTCTGCGTTCGGACTTTCGAGCATATTCGGTGTCTCTTTAAACACCATGTCCATTTCTGCTTTAAATATCATCATTACCGTCACTATTGCTCACTGCGTGCATATTCATATTGGCTTTATGCAAAAATTCCGCACAGGCATAAGTAAACTGGAAGCCATACGCGAAAGCCTTGCGCTCAATATGATTCCGATTACCCTGACGAGTATCACCACGATGCTTGGCTTTTTAAGTATGAACTTTTCGAAAATGCCGCCCGCCCGCGATCTGGGTAATATCAGTGCCATAGGCGTTATTACCGCCTTCATACTGACCATGACCCTGGTTCCACTCCTGTTAAAGCTGTTGCCTTTCAAACAACCGGCTACTACTCAGGATTCAGTGACAGACAGATTGATGGGCAGCTTAAGTCATACCGTTGTACGCAAACGCGGGATGCTATTTGGCATATGTGCGTTGTTAACGCTGATTATGTTACCGCTCGCATCAACCAATATCATGAACGACCGGTTTACTGAAAGTATCAAACTACCCAATCAATATCGTTCAGATAATACGAAAATGGATAAACATTTTGGTGGTATGTATTCTATCGAGTATAACTTCGAAGCCCAAGGTGAAGGCGGCATATCAGAACCGGAATACTTAAACGCATTGGATAAGTTTGTCTCCTGGCTGCGTGAACAGCCTAATGTAAAAAGTGTTCACGCCTATTCAGATTTGATCAAACGTCTAAATCAGAACATGCATAACGACGACCCATCATACTACACCATACCAAAAACACGTGATGAGGCGGCACAATACCAGTTGTTATTCGAGATGTCTCAACCCATGGGCAGTGATATGAATAACACAATCACCCCAGAGAAAAACGCCACTCGTCTGATTGTTGCATTACCCAGCACAGATACGCGTGATCTGATTGAATTACATCAGCGTGCAGATATTTGGGTAGCAGAAAATATGCCTGAGTATATGCACAAAAGTGGTGGCAGCTTATCGGTACTCTGGGCTTACATCGCACAGAAGGCTGTATTTGATGGCATCAAAGGTGCCTTGTTTGCCTTGACGTTGATCTCCATCATTCTGATTATCGTTTTCCGATCTGTTAAGATTGGATTAATATCCCTGATTCCCAATCTGCTTCCAATGGCGTTTGGCTATGGCATTTGGGCGTTGATGAATGGTCAAATTACCATGATTCAAACCCTTGTTATGTCACTGACAATAGGCATTGTCGTGGATGATACGGTGCATTTCCTGTCTAAATATTTGCGCGCCCGTAACAATCTGAAAATGGATCAGGCAAATGCTGTGCGCTTTGCCTTTAAATCCGTCGGTTCGGCACTGTTGATTACAACCTTAATCCTAATGACCGGCTTTGGCATGATGCTTGGCTCCAGCTTCATCCCTAATAGTAATATGGGCATGATGACCATGTTTATACTTGGCTCAGCCTTATTTCTCGACTTCTTTATGTTACCGCCACTGTTGATGCTATTAGACAAGAAAACAGATTATTCGGATGAAGCATTAACAGAGGGTGACAAGGATAACTATGTATTGCAGCAATAACGCATTTTCAGGTGCGAGTGCGCGCTAACTGATTAGCTCCAATCCGCCACGCAAGCGCGTTAGTAGATTAACGCGTTTTAACTGACTCTATTATTTATTGTTATTCGAAGGGAAGTGGCTACTTCGCTTTAAGGCAGGCTCGTATCAAGTGCCGTTTACTCATATCAAAGCCTGAAAATAACACTACGGTATCTTCACGCCCTAAAAGATGACGAGTGATAACTCTTTCTGACCACCCTTTCTGATGTAGCTGTTGTACCTCCTGCTGCAGGCCTAGAAGATATTCAGGTTATATACAATAAAAAATCGATCTTTTAAGTGGGTGAGTGAGTTAAAACTATCATGTTTGCTACATTTCCTAGAAATAAATAGAATCCAAATCGTTACAAAAAACAACCATTCTGTAAATATTAAGTTTTTCATTAGAATACTACACCAAAAATAAAATATTTAGAGAGAAAATCCTTTACACTTTTTTGGCTATTAAGTGCACATTTAAACCTCATCCAAAATGACCTCCCTCTGTAAGAAGTTGGCAGAGGGGCGAGTCTGAGAAACTTTTTATTGCTTTTTTTGAGCTTCCGAAAAATCAGGAAAGGCACTTACGAAAAGGGATGCTTTATTGGCAGGAAGCACTTGCGATCGATGAATATTTCCAAAGGTACAGCCAACTACTGCCTTTAAACGTAGGTGATGGAGAAATAGAGCTTTGAAATATGTTCGCTAAGTAAGGGAAGCAGAAGATAAAAAGTTACCGCTTTTTGCAGACAGCGCTTTGCCATCTGCAGACTTGTCATCAACGCACAAAGCTTTTTGCCCATTTCATTCTAACGTATAAGGATAAGTTGTGCTTGCCGCAACTTATCCTGTTGTTGAACAAGC
>CAKMZU010000257.1 GCA_929200485.1 uncultured Gammaproteobacteria bacterium
TTTTAATCTACTGATTTATAAGGCTTTTACTGATTTCGGATGTCATTGTTTATGTTTGTTATTACCTATTTTTCACCCTTCGATGAGTTCAGGATGAACGGGGAGAGGGTTAAGCCATAAATCTCCCGCTCACCCTGAGTTCGTCGAAGGGGGCGAATTTACTGACTACGCTAGCTGAAATAAAGGAAGTTACTGATCAATGATCACTAGGCAACCCTGCGTTTTGCACAGAACTGACGGGAATAATTTTGACAACCAAAGAATTGATAATATCCCTTAGACCCAATACTGATTCGATGACGAATGTTATAAATGTATTTTTTATCCTGTGAGGCAGAGGCATGCAATATGCCTATTCCAAAGCATAAAAAAACCCGCAAAAGCGGGTTTTTTTAATTCAGCCTAAATCAAAGCGCTAATCGTCTGAAATCCTGAAGGATACTATTCAAGAAGACAAAAAAGCGTCCGGCATCTGCACCATTGACGACCCTATGATCATAGCTTAATGACAGTGGCAGCATCTTTTTAGGTACAAAGTTCTCACCATCCCAAACCGGCTTAACACTCAGTTTGGAAACACCTAAAATTGCAACTTCTGGCGTATTCACAATGGGTGTAAAACCCGTTCCACCCATGGCACCCAAGCTTGAAACCGTAAACGTACCGCCTTGCATTTCTTGAGGCTTTAACTTTCGCTCTTTGGCTTTTTGAGCCAGCTCAACCGTTTCAGCGGCCAGTTCGAAAATCGACTTTTTATCGACATCACGAATAACAGGCACCATTAGCCCTGCAGGCGTATCAACCGCCATCCCAATATGCACATAATCTTTATAAACCAAATGCTCGCCATCGGCATGCAAAGAGCTGTTCATTTTTGGGTGTGCCATTAACGCTTTCGCTAAAGCCTTTAGAAGGAATGGCAAAGGCGTAATTTTAACCCCTGCTTTTTCAGCTTCTTTTTTAAGGGTTGATCTGAACGCTTCAAGATCGGTAATATCCACATCATCGAAGGCGGTCACATGCGGAACATTCAACCAGCTGCGATGCATATTCGTGGCTGTCACCTTATGAAGCTTGCTCATCTTCTCAAGACGAACCTCACCAAATTGCGCAAAGTCAATGTCAGGAACCTGCGGAATACCTGCACCACCTGTCGCTTGACCTACTCGCTTATTGGCTAACGCATCTTTAATAAAGGATTTAACATCGGCTTTCTGGATTCGACCGCGAGGACCTGAACCCGGCACAATGGCTAAATCAACACCAATCTCACGCGCCATTTTACGCACAGAAGGACCGGCGTAAACTTCACCAGTTGGGCGATTTTCTGTCATGCCATGCACTGGCTGATGTTTTTCTGAAACCTGTTTCGGCTCAATGATTTTCTCTTTTGCATCCGCAGCAGGGGTCGGCATGGGAATGTCTTCGCTTGTAGCTGCAACGCTGCCTACCACTTCCATTTCAACTAGCGGCAATCCTGCTGACGCAGTATCCCCTTCATTGATCAAGATCGCTTTAATCGTCCCAGCCGCAGGTGATGGTACTTCCATTGATGCTTTATCACTTTCAAGCACAATCAATGAATCGCCTTCTTCAACCGCATCACCCACTGCAACACACAGTTCAATGACTTCAGCTGAATCACCACCAATATCAGGAATAGGAAAGCTCTGCACTGTAGACGCTTGCGAAGTAGTCGCTTCAGCTGCTGATTCCACAACAGGTGCTGGTACTTCTTCGAGCCTGGCTTCGACTTCTGGGTCGGCAGGTGCTTCAGAAGCCGCTTCTTCACCTTGGACTTCCAGCTCAAGAATCACATCACCTTCATTAAGGCTATCGCCTTCATTGACTAATACGGCAACCACTTTACCGGCTTGAGGTGCCGGTATTTCCATGGACGCTTTATCAGACTCAACGACTACCAAGGAATCTTCTGCATCAACAGTATCACCTGCCGACACACAAACTTCGATAATCTCAACATTTTCTGCTCCACCTAAATCGGGGGCTTTAATTTTTTCAATCGCCATACAATTCTCCGATTCGGTTAGCAGGTTAATGGGTCCGCTTTATCTTGGCTGATGCCATATTTCTTCATCGCTTTAGCAACATCTTCTGCTTTAAATTCACCTTGTGATACTAATGCATTTAATGCGGCGATAACCACAAAGCGTGCATCCACTTCGAAGAATTCACGTAACTTCTCTCGTGTATCCGAACGACCAAAACCATCCGTTCCCAAAATCACTAATTCATTAGGGATAAATTCACGCAGCTGATTGCTATAACTCTTAATGTAATCCGTTGCGATAACCGCAGGGCCGGTTGTTCCCTCAAGCTGCTGGGTGATATAAGGGACTTTAATATCACCACCTGGATGAAACTGGTTATAGCGCGCACATGATTGCGCTTCGTTTGCCAGCTCGTTGATGCTGGTTAAACTCCAGATATCCGCTTCTATGCCGAAGTCGGCTTTCAACATGTCAGCCGCTTTAATCACTTCATTAAGAATAGTCCCGGCACCCATGAGCTGCACTTTATTTTTGGCTTTTGTATCGCCTTCTTTCAGCAAATACATACCTTTGATGATGCCTTCTTCAGCACCTTCAGGCATCGCAGGATGCTGATAATTTTCATTCATGGCAGTGATGTAGTAGAAGATATTTTCTTTCTCCACATACATGCGACGCAGGCCGTCTTGAATGATAACCGCCATCTCAAACGAGAACGTCGGATCATAAGAAACACAGTTAGGCACCATATTTGCCATCAAGTGACTGTGGCCATCCTGATGTTGTAAGCCTTCACCGTTCAGTGTTGTTCTACCCGCGGTACCACCAATCAAGAAACCGCGCGCCTGCATATCACCTGCAGCCCAGATTAAATCCATGATTCGCTGAAAGCCAAACATTGAATAGAAAATATAGAAGGGTACCATCGGCAGATTATAGGTGCTGTAAGAGGTCGCTTGCGCAATCCAGGCAGAAGTTGCACCCGCTTCGGTAATGCCCTCTTCCATGATCTGGCCTTGCTCACTTTCTTTGTAGTACATGATCTGATCAGAATCATGCGGGGTATATTTTTGACCCTGCGAAGAATAAATACCTAACTGACGGAACATACCTTCCATACCAAAGGTACGCGCTTCATCTGGAACGATGGGCACAATTCGCTCACCAATTTTTTTGTCTTTGGCAAGCGTCGACAGGATACGAACAAATGCCATGGTCGATGAGATTTCACGTTTGCCCGTATCTTTAAGCTGCGCTTTAAAGGCATCAAGTGACGGGATATCTAATGCTTCAAAATCTACCTGACGCTTAGGGATACTGCCACCGAGTTTTTCACGCTGCTTACGCATGTATTGCATTTCAGGGCTATCTGGCGCTGGGCGGTAATAAGGAACGTTCACTAACTCTTCATCAGATAGCGGAATATCGAAACGGTCACGGAATTGCTTTAAGCTATCCACGTCCAGCTTTTTCAATGAATGCGTTTCGTTATTCGCTTCACCCGCACCGCCAGTACCATAACCTTTAACGGTTTGCGCAAGGATAACGGTAGGCTGATCTTTAGTTTCTACCGCAGCAGCATAAGCGGCGTAGACTTTGTAAGGGTCATGACCGCCACGATTAAGGTACATAATATCTTCATCGCTTAAATCTTTAACCAACTCTAACAGCTCTGGATATTTCCCAAAGAAATGCTTACGTGTATAAGCACCACCATTCGCTTTATAATTCTGTAACTCACCGTCACAAACTTCATCCATACGTTTTTGAAGAAGGCCGGTTTTGTCTTTTTCTAACAACGCATCCCAATGGCGACCCCAAACGACTTTAATAACATTCCAGCCTGCGCCGCGGAAAACACCTTCAAGCTCCTGCATGATTTTACCGTTACCACGAACAGGTCCATCAAGCCTTTGAAGGTTACAGTTAACCACAAAAATCAAGTTTTCCAGACTTTCACGACCGGCTAATGAAATCGCACCTAAACTCTCTGGCTCGTCACACTCACCATCACCTAAAAATGCCCAGACCTTTCGATCATTGACAGGTTGAAGACCACGCTTTTGCTGATACTTCATTACATGCGCCTGGTAAATCGCCTGAATAGGCCCAAGCCCCATAGAAACGGTTGGAAACTGCCAATAATCCGGCATCAACCATGGGTGAGGATACGAAGAGAGACCATTACCATCGACTTCTCGACGGAAGTTATCCAGTTTATCTTCATCTAAGCGCCCTTCAAGATAAGAGCGCGCATAAATACCCGGAGCAATATGGCCTTGAAAATAAATAAGATCGCCTACTTGACCATCATCATTACCACGGAAAAAATAGTTAAACCCAACATCATAAAGAGTGGCGCTTGATGAGAAGCTTGAAATATGGCCACCTAAGCCTTCGCTACGCTGATTCGCACGCATAACCATAGCGAGCGCATTCCAACGAACTAACGAACGAATACGACGCTCGATAAACAAGTCACCTGGCATTCTTTTTTCAGCAGTCGGAGGAATAGAGTTTCGGTAGGGGGTAGTGATGGCTTGAGGGAGTCTGGTCCCTGCTTTGGATGCCTGTTCAGCCAATGTCTTTAAAAGAAAAGCCGTTCGACCTCGGCCTGAATATTTAAGAACTGAATCCAGTGCATCGATCCATTCTTGTGTTTCCAAAGGATCTTTGTCCTCTTGATGCATATAAGCCTCCTAAGCTTTGAGGATATTCTAAAAACGTATCGCAAGATGGTAATCAAGCTGACAGAGCGGGTTTCACTCAGATAGATCAGAATATTGCATTTATCAACGG
Organism: uncultured Gammaproteobacteria bacterium; assembly: GCA_929200485.1. Classification (GTDB taxonomy): domain Bacteria; phylum Pseudomonadota; class Gammaproteobacteria; order Pseudomonadales; family DT-91; genus CAKMZU01. Next base: position 4,812 of record CAKMZU010000257.1, read on the forward strand.
CGAAAATTTTACAGCAAACTCGCTGCCAATCAAGTGAATTTATTATTGTCACGGTTGTCACATAGCTAAATAAATTAGCCAAAATGCGTCAAATCAACCGCAACATTCACTAATTTTCAACAAATTGATCGACCAGAGCCTCAAATGTCAAAATCAAGCTATTTGCTTTTTCCTTAAGCAAAATGACTAAATCGTCAACTGGACGATCTCAACAGAAAAAAACCGACTGGAAAACAATCAAATTATTATTACAAGAAGGCGCTTGAGAATGGCCTTTGAAGATAAATTTCATTGGAGTGAGATAAATTTTTTGAAAAACCCCTGCGAATAATCAGTCCGTTTAAAGGAGGCACTTAAAAAGAAAGCGGCGAAGAATTTAGCCGCTTATCTGGCGTTTAGGCCGAACACACTATTCT
>CAKMZU010000258.1:0-656 GCA_929200485.1 uncultured Gammaproteobacteria bacterium
CATACTTTGCTCTCTTATTCTTACCTTAAAGGTGATCAATCATTATCGGTTGATAATAAGCAGGCTATCAACCATTTAAAGAGTGCAACGCGCTCAGAGTCACGCTGCAAGGCCAAGTTTTAAGCATGAAGCGTCATGCAACTGTAAGTTTGAGTTAAAACAACTCATGGCCTCTTCAAGCGTGATACTCAGCTCTGTCGACGCTTCGCGCGTATTCTTAAGCCAGCCCTTTAAACGTCCAAACTCGACATTAAGCTTCAAAATAAAATCCTGGTTAAAGAAAAAGTGCAAATTACCGTTTTTAAAAGCCTTAGCTTCAAATAGCAGGCATTCAGTATTAGAGCGCAGGTCTTTACAGTGAAACTTGTAACGCTTGTTAGACTCCCATTCGTAGGTTTCAGAAGATTCAAAGCCTGTGCAATCAAAGCCCAAGTTCGTTGCAATAGTGCGAAGATCCTCAACAAACTCGTGCGCTCGTTTGGAAAGGTTGTTTGGCCCTTTGTCAGTTTCAAAATATGCACCACAAAGACCGCCTATACCGTCTAACACAATACGGTATTCAAGCTTGTACCTGTCTAGATTTGATGGCTTACGGCAATATCTCCATTCATCATCACCAAAAGTTCTCTTGTTTGAAACATGAGTTTTGATGTTGG
>CAKMZU010000258.1:666-1041 GCA_929200485.1 uncultured Gammaproteobacteria bacterium
GGGAGATAAGCTCAACGCACTCGATCAACTGATCATCAAAGTAGTAGTTAGCATTTTTTAGCACCCAAGAAATGATTGCATAAGCATTAGATGCCGTAAAATCAACGTGCGTATGCTGAGTCAATGTGTCTAGCATTCGCTGGCGGCTATTTTTGGTTAGCTTTGATGTAACTTTCTCGAATCGGTTAAACAGTTCAGACCAATATCTGTCTTTAAGCCCGTTAATTCTTAGACTTAACGCTTCACAGATACCTTGCTTACTAACGTCTAGCTCTCGCAGTAATGCACCGTCGATAGTCTCAAGCTTTTTGAATGTCTGAACAAGACCGTCAAGCTCATTCTGATATAACTCCGCAAGCACCTTAACGACATCAC
>CAKMZU010000258.1:1051-2444 GCA_929200485.1 uncultured Gammaproteobacteria bacterium
CGTTAATAGTATCTGCCGAATAACCACTAAAATATGAGCTATTTTGCTTTGCTTTAGCGTTAATTTGAAAATTGTCTTCAAACCATAGAGTAAAGGGATCGTTGTAAGAGCTGCCTAATCTGCGACGATAGCTGCCATAGTTATACCCAATGTCAATTTTGACAACCTGAACCTTTGCTCTGGCTTTTCTATCAGCATTAAGGAAATCATAATCACCAAGGATAAAAACCTTGCCATCTCTATCCTCAATAGCTTGATTAATCAGATCAGACTTAGACCACCGCTCAGGTATAACCAAATAGATCAAAGCCGCACTAGACTCTCGAATGATTTTTTCTGACCAAGGTTCAAAGCTAGAGTAGGGAGGATTACTAAAGATCACATCAACTTTTTTGTCTAAAAGGGTCTGTTCGCTAAACTCTGTTCCAACAACGAAAATATCACGATCCAGAGCATTCAGTAGAGGTCTTGATTTCTCAATCGCGTATTTCTTGCCTTTTGTTAACGCTTTTAATACACGGCCATCACCGGCGCCGCAATCTAAAAGTGAGTAACTGCAATCGAATTCGCTAGACAAGTCAAACTTGATACGCTCAATGATTTCATCGGTGGTTGGATACCACTCAAAGTCGCTGTCAGTATCAATAACATCAGCTAGGATTTTTCGTGTATCATGTGTTCTTGTAGCAATTGCGTTTTCCATGTTTAAGCCTTTTTATTCATTTTTATAAAGGTTTTAACTTGGCTTTTTTTGACAGCAACCCACTTAATTATTAAATATCACCTTATTCTTAAGACCAAAAATGAAAGACTTATACTCTGGAAAAGAAATAATAAGAGCAGGTGAAAAATTCCTAAATAACGAAATATTTAATGATGATGAAGCATTTAACAATGCTATGGATGTCCTCTCATATTGGCGATTTCAGCATGAAGAACCGCTAGAAGAGGCTTTATCATTACTTCAAAAAGAGTCGTTGAAGCATGATAAAAATGCAATTTTTTCTAAAAGACTAAAGAGACATCGATCGTTTATAAGCTTCGGCGTTTCCCAAAAATGAAGCTAAAAAACATACAGGACATAGGTGGATGTAGGGCGATTATTTCTAACAAGAAAAAACTCAATCAGATTGTCAGAGAATTAAAAAAAAATCCTATTTTTAAAGATAATAAAGGCGAAATACGCTTCAAAAACTACATTACCCCACCCAAAGAAGATGGATACAGGGGTTACCACCTAATGGGGTCATTTAAAGACCAACATAATAAATTTAAAACCATTGAACTTTAGCTAAGAACAACTATCCAACATGACTGGGCAACCGCCTTGGAAATAGTAGATCTTTTTACTGGCCAAGCCCTTAAGTCTAACCAGGGGGAAAAAGCCTGGAAA
>CAKMZU010000258.1:2454-5193 GCA_929200485.1 uncultured Gammaproteobacteria bacterium
ATTTGCAGTAATGGAGGACATCCACCTATTCACTACTAAAAATGAAAACGATCAATTTGAACTATACAAAAGATCGGTCATAAATAATGAAGAGCATTTAAATCAAATTAAAGAAATAGGGTTTTACCAAAATAAACTTAAAGTTGTAAACCTGTTGCATGCATACACACACTCATTAAAGATAGCTGACGAGCATATGTCCGAGCAGAAAGTTTTCGGATACGTACTTCTACAAATCAAAATAGACACCACTGAATCTCATGTTTCATCAACCCTCTTTAAAAACACTGAGAACAAGGAAGCTGAGAGAATGTATATTGAACTTGAAAAAGAAGCTGCAAGTAACCCTGACTTTGTGGTTGCTCTTGTTTCTACGACGGCTGTTGGGGGTATAAAAGAAGCCTACCCCAACTATTTTGCAGATTCTACTGACTTTTTAAGCTATCTCGGTCATATCATTCAAATTAAACAGGTAAGGCGACAGGGGATTTTTGAGCGGTTACTTAAAAGCACAGGGCTTTAATTTTCTATGATGGTTTAATTGATATAAAGCCTAAGCACCAACCCTCCAGAGCATATAAAAATCCTACAAATCAAATGAACTTAAGCAACGAAAAAGTCTCTATTGCTGCAACGGTTTAAAAGTCAGCCATAAATTCACGCTGATGAGTTTACCTCAATGGAAGCAAGGAAAGTTACAGATCATGGGTGAAGTCCCCAATTATGTACCACAACTGATAGCAAATGAGCTGTTAATTCGTGAAGTTTTAGAAGCCCAGTCTCCCTGCTTTGCGATGGGTTATGTTGAAGATCGTAAAGAAAAGTGCGGCTTTATCGCAATGAGACCTGAAAAAACAATTCCTAGCCATGTTACTGAAAAGGGCATGAGATTCGGCCATTCAGTTTTAGGATCAAACGAACATAAAGTGCTTCACTTCGGATTTGAATTTTACGGTCACGAGACATATCACGGCCTAGTCCCTGCTGGTAACCCTATCGTTCAAAGTGTCATATCGACGATGCTGGAAACTCAGGATTACTTTTTCTTTGCTATCAATCCAGATGAAACAGCAATAGCTTTTCGATCCAAGCTTGAATCCAATGACATGGCTGGACTTAGAACCAACCAGGGAAAGTTCTGTGATGAAAACTGCTCGCCTGATTACTATGAAGAGGCAGTAAAAGAATTTTCAGCCAACCCAAGCCCACCGGGACAAATCATGAATTGTGTGTGTCGAAACAGTTTGGATTATCTGGATTTGACAAAGTATCCTTTAGACCTAAACCCGCAAGCTTAAAGTAATTGCATGCACCACGATCTTCTAAAATCCAAAATTCAGCATTAACAAGAAAAAGATGTCCAAGAAATTAAAAAATAGACAAAAACAATCTGCCAAAAAGCTGCAAAAACAAAAAGCCCGTCAATTGGCAAATAATAAGAAGCACAATATTTCCAAGCAAATATTGCCAGCTATAAATATGGTCGATCGTGTAGACGATGCTTTAGAGCTTGTTCAGCAAGGAGATCTTGCACAAGGAAAGAAAAGTATTCTCAAGTTGAGCAAAAAACACCCTAACAACAGCAACATTAATTTTGGTCTGGGTGTTATCGCCATACAAGAAGAATCTCATTTACAAGCGATTGAATTCTTTAAAAAGGCTATAGAAAAATCACCTAATTTTACCGAGGCATATTTTAATCTGGGGGCTTGCTATAAACATGAATTAAAATTCGTTGCTATGGTTCACGCCTTCAAAATGGTACTCAAAACGGGGGACGCTGATGATATTATTACCCAACAAGCGCAAGAAGTGCTAGATACGCTAGCAGAATCAGTTCATGAAAATAATGGGCTTAATTTAGAGGCTTATATATCTTGTAATGAGATGTTTGATCAAGGTGTAGAGGAGATGGCACAACAGTCTTGGCTGTCAGCCAGCATTTGCTTCAAAAAGGTTCTTGAACTTGATGTTGACCACATCCAGTCTTATGGAAATCTTGGGATTTGTTATGCACACATGGGAGAAAAAACGTCTGCTATTGAGTCACTTGAAAAAGCTCTAAAGCTTGACCCATGCTATGGAGTGGCGCTAGTAAACCTTGAATGCATTAAGAGGCTCGAAGAGGGCGAAAGCTTAAAGGGGCCAATGAAAGTTGTAGAGTATTACAAGGATTATGGGGCTGACACGGCATCTTACATTGAGGATGTTACAGCATAAACTGTAGCGGGTCTTTATCTAAGAATTTATTATAGAGAAAAATGTGCCATCTTTGGCCAAGATCCACCTAAGAGTTTATAGTTAATTTTCGAAAATCTTTTTAAGAGGGTATTTGTGTTTGATCTACAAACCGAGTTAGACAACAGGTTAAGTGACCTTAAGGCTGCTAAAGTCCCTCGAAAATCGACAGGGAACACTCGCGCCCTCAAAAAAGATCACACATCCAAAGCTTATATCAAAAAAATCTACATCGAAGCTGGCCTAATGACCAGATCAGGCAAGCTTAAAAAGTTTAAAATCGATCAATACTGAGCGTCTTACCCCAAAAGGTAGACAGGTTATTATCCAAAGCGCGTAAAACCCCGTACTTTTAGTGCGGGGATGTAAGCGCACCCATTTAAAACTGTATCAATTTACAGTATAACAACGCTATGGAAAAGACAAAAACCCTAAAAATACGGGTAAAGGATAAACACGCAAAACAGTTAGGCCAAATGGCAAACGGTGTTAATTTTGTGT
>CAKMZU010000259.1 GCA_929200485.1 uncultured Gammaproteobacteria bacterium
ATATATAGACAAAGATAGTTGTAGATCGTTCATTTATTAATAGGGTTATAACAATTCGCATCACGAGATCGCTTCGCTCCCCGTGTGCTTACGGTTTAAAGGCGATCAAGTTAATAGAAGCACTCACCCTTTGGGTGAATACTACTATTTTCCAAAGTCTTGCCTTTACCGACTTGACCACACAGGTATTTTATCAGAGGTGACCATTGTCTATCCCAAAGCGTTATTTTATTAATTAAATAGCAGGAATTAAGTGATAAAGCACCTGCTTGCCTTGGTGCCTGTTTCAGTTATCGCCATTTCAGGTTGTTCTTCAAAGCAGGTTAAAGAAGGTCCCGCAACTGGTAACGTCAACGTTATCATTGAAAAAGAAGTTTCAAATGAAAAAACAGGTGAAATTTCTATCCAGGCTCAGCGCATTGATGAAATCGCAGAGCGCAGTATTTCCGACGCAGTATTTCCGACGCAGTATTTCCGACGCAGTATTTCCGACAAAGGCGCAGGTGGTTTAACTCGGATCGGTACGCCAGTTTATCAATTTTTGAACCCGCAACAATCGCCAGATGGCACTAAGATTCTATTTTCATCGCGTGAGTTTTTTGAGAATAGCCCATTCATTTGGTATATGAAAAAGAACGGTGCATTGCCAACGCAGCTAAAACAGGGAACCTATGCCGAGTGGCTAGATGACGAGACGATTATTTTTTCAGCGAAAGACGAGAATACCGGGTTATTTGCCATCTGGAAGTCCAATATCGATGGATCGAATTTGACGCAGATTATTGCGGATAACGAAATGGACTGCATCTCGCCAACTATTGACCCCACGAAAAAGTTTGTTGCCTACGTTAAACAAGCGCCTAAAGGGAACAAAGTAGAAAAGCTACAAAGTCGTGATGTGCATGTCTTTCAACTCGATGATGCCCTATCTCAACAAATAACCACTAATATTTCTCGTGATGATATGCCAAAATGGTCTCCGGATGGCGGCTATTTGTATTTTCGCTCATCTCGCGGGTTAGCTTGGAATATCTGGCGTCTATCAACTGGTTTTTTGGTTAAATAAAACTGCTCTTTGGTTTGCAGGAAGTTATATCTGTAAACCAGGCTCCTCTTTCTTGTTTTTTCATCATTTTTTTGGTGAGAGTGATTGGCATTTTTTACCTGAGCTTTAATCGATCCTAAGTACAAAAAATATCAGCTATTGGTCTTATTGGAGAGCCAGAGAAGAATCTAGTCGAATGTAATAATGCATTGAAAACTGCTTCGCCTTGAACTATAAGCTTAGGTCAGATCAGTCAATGGCGTGAGAGTGATTTGGCTAGGTGTCAAAAAAGATAAGTTTTCAGCTAAAAGATTTTATGATCAACACTTAGCCTAAGCCTGTGAAAATAAATGATAATCTGTTCTGCATTGACATCGAAAGTTTGCGCACCCATGAGGCCAGTTATCCAAAGGTCTTTGTTTTCGATCTGTTTTGATACAAGCTTGGCTTGTATGCATTCACTGAGTAGATGATCTATGGCTAAGCTTTGTTTAAGGGCCAATAGCAGAAGCGATTTATTTGGGCGCTAAATTCCAGATACCGAGGTCAAATTATATTTTTACCTTGTATTTTGGGAGTTGTAATCCTAAAAAGCAAGGTATGATCAATCGATATATTACTCAATCCTTGTTAAAGCACTTGTCACAGATGCCTGCAGTTGCGTTGATTGGCGTAAGGCAGGTAGGTAAAACCACACTGGCTAAATCACTTCATAAAACGATGGATACCTTATGTCTGGATTTGGAGTCACCCAGTGATTTGTTAAAACTCGGTGATCCAGAGAGCTTTTTTGAAATGCATGCCGATAAGCTGATCATTCTTTAGGCGAAGTGCATCTTGAAATCTACTGAAGAGGAGGATGAAGAGAGTTAGCTTTAACTCCTATATCAGCCTTTTCTTCTTCTTCTTCTTCAGTTTTATTATAATACCTTATAAGCTTTTCTCTCAGAGGAGAGGACAGATTCGCAACAAGGTTGTTATTTAACATCTTCTGCATTTTTCTTATCCAGCGGCTATCCACTCGATTATTCACGGTCGCCGGATCCATAAATAATAAGGTTAATGGAGAATGAGCAAATGTACTTCTGCCTTGATCAGGAATATATTGATCTCTTAGTTCACTCAACCGACCCATTATTTCTTTTGCTTTCTCATCATCGGGTTGAGTCTTCAGGATTTCCATAAGTCCAGCTACGATTTCAAGAAAGCTCCTATTTTTAGACTGTACTGACATAGAGATAGAAAAAATTAATAACGCTATAACACATATTTTATGTAACATGGAGTTTTATCCTATGGTGATTACTCAAAATGATTTCATTTCAAATACTTTGAACAGGTTTTGTGAGAAAAATAGTTCAAGCAGTTTCTTTGATTATTTTTAAAAAGATTAGTTCATCGGGTTGATCTTCATGCGCTTCAGATTATTTGCTTTGAGGTAATCGACCCAACTCTGTTAATGGCAGTGCGTCAACGAGTTTTTTTTGTGGCGTGTAAGCATCGTAATGTCTGTTATGTGGGATTTCGGCTTAAGAGGATAAGAAGTTAGGTGTAATAAACGCAAGTTTTTTTAGTAGTATGGTAAATTAACACGCAGTGAATTTTATCAATTTTTCTGACTCTATCTCTATTTACTTTTTTAAGATGTATTAATGACTGAAAATAACTCATCCTTTGCGGAAATTTTACAGCAGGCGTTGCGAGCAGGTGAAGCTTGCACACGAAAAACTATGACGTGTGATGATCTTTTGATCTCTATTGCAGGGGATGCGCCTTTACGCTTCCCGCTGACGAAGACAAAAGTTCGTTCGTTGATTAAACTTTCACAGCCTGCGCGCTTTGGCTTAAAAGATAAAACACTCGAAGATAAAAACGTCCGCGATACTTGGGAGATTCCCCGAAATCGTATTAAAATCGATAAAAGACAGTGGAATAAAACCCTAAAACCGCTGCTTGCTGATATCGCAGCTGATTTAGGGTTGGCCGAAGGTAGTACTTTTGATGCCCAATTACATAATTTGTTAATTTATGAACCCGGGCAGTTTTTTCTACCCCATCAGGATTCAGAAAAGTTAGATGGTATGGTCGCGACGCTTGTGGTTGTACTTCCTTCAAAGCATAAAGGTGGTTCGCTGGTCATTGAACATGGCGGTGAAAAGCGCACGATGCAAACCAGCCGGGCCCGTCTTGATGCACTTAGCTGTATAGCCTTTTACGCCGATTGCCATCATGAGGTTAAACCAATAACTGAAGGGTATCGTGTTGCCCTCACTTATAATTTGGTATTGAAAAGCGGCAGGGCGGCTATACCCTCAGATGAGAATGAAAAACCCTTAGTTAGTGCGTTAACCGATTATTTTGATAGCGCTGATGAAGCTAATTATGCGATGGTAGAGGAGGCTAATAATCACTGGCAAAGACCGAGCCCTCCGAAGTGGGTCTACTTACTCGATCACCAATACACACAAAAAAGCTTAACGCCTTCGCAGCTGAAAAATCAGGATAGGACAGGGTTTGAATTGATTAGTAAAGCAGCACAAGCCATGGCGTGTGATGTTACCTTAGGCTTGATCGAACTCAAAGAGATGTGGGATGCTTATTCAGAAGAGGACACCTATGATCGCTATGGTAACTGCTGGGATGATGAATATGATGAGGATGACGATGAATATGAAGAAGAGCACCAATCTGATGCCTATGTATTAAATAGTCTTATTGACAAAGAAATTGCACTGACTTATACGGCAAGCGAGGAGACAGGAGCCTCGCTGTCGTCTGAGGTTGTTTTGGATGAATCTCAGATTTTTTGGACTAAACCCTGTGAAGATTTTGATCCTTTCGATTCAGAGTATGAAGGCTGGATGGGTAATTACGGTAATACGTTAGAGCGCTGGTATCACAGGGCGTGCATTATTTTAACTCGCAAAAGCGATCATTATGCGGTTATGTGTGAAACTAAACCAGGCAGGTTGGTTGAGGCACTTACAAAATTAACGAAAAATGATACATCGCTTGTAGAAGCACAGCAGGTTGTAAAGCAGATTTTACCCTATTGGCCAGCTGCGAATAATTATGAAGCGCTCAATAGCAGTAAGTGGATCAACGATGTTTTTCGTTTGAGTGCTCGAATAAAAGATGAAATGTTAGCGCGTAAGCTCACTGAGCCGTTAACACTTAACGCATTAAAAGACAAAACCGCTAAAACGTTTGCCAATTTGATCAATGGCTATGATGATACCTTTGCAGTTAGTCTGCTGGTAGGTTTGCAAAAGAAAAATGACAAGTATTTACTCTCTTTCGAGCCGTTAATAGATGCACTGACTAAGCATCTTAAATCGAATGCCAGTATTCAGTGGTTGTTGAATTATCAGTTTGACAAAATCACAGATGAATGTAATCAGCAAGGTAGAAGAACGCCTGTCAGTATCAAGGATGCAGAACCAATGCGAATGGCGTTAATGACTGAGTTTCTTAATACATGCATGATGGTTGATAATCAAGAACGGTATCAAAAAGGGGTTATCTATATTGAGCAACAACAACGATTGTTTCCTGTTCTAGCAAAAGCAGAGCTACTGTTGAGCTTAAAAAAACTACCGAAGATTAAAACCTATACGGGGTATTTAATGCTTTATCAGTCAGTGAATTTAAGTCTTGCCCAGATGGTTGCGCAACCGCATCGACGAAGCGATGACTGGTCAATTGAGGATGAGGTCAATTGCTCCTGTGCTTTATGTAACACTTTGTCTGAATTTTTAATTGCCAGGGATGAGCAGCGTAAAGTGTGGCCTATTGCAGCACCCAAAAGACAACATATTCATCGAATGATTGATGATATGGGCTTACCTGTAACCCATGTGACAAAACGAGAAGGCAGCCCGCATAAGCTGGTGTTAACAAAGACGCAGGCATTGCATGATAATGCTAAAAAACAGCAGATGGCTGCGGAGTCTGCTTTTGAAAAAGTCGGTGCCCTTAACCCTTAAGTGATTCTGCCCCGTCTTTTGTTAATTTGAGGGCATTGAAAATAAATCCTTAAGCTCGCGATCATTAAATTCAGTAATCCAGGTTTCACCACTGGATACTGAAAGATCGGCGAGTTCTTTTTTGTCGTTGATCATGTCGTTGATTTTTTCTTCAAAA
>CAKMZU010000260.1 GCA_929200485.1 uncultured Gammaproteobacteria bacterium
GCCAAAGTATAAGCCACTGTTTTTCCGGTACCTGTACCCGCCTCGATCACTGAGATACCCGCATTATTGATTCGGTTTCCATCACCGTCACATTCAATGGCTGCGAGGCTTCTGGCAATAGTTGCTATCATCTCCTTTTGGCCTGTACGTGGCTTCAAAGATTTGTTTTTTAACAACTGACTGTAAGCCTGCTGAATTGATGATTTTATTTGATTAGAGAGCATATTCTCATTCGTAAAGAAAAATGGTATTTTCGCAATAACTTTTTAGGATGGGTTGAATTAAAAATCCTCGATCAAGTCTAGCCTCAAACATTGGATTTAATTGAGAACACCCTCTAAAATCTTGCATTATAACTTATCGACTGGCGGTTTTACGATGCTCAAGCAACTATTTAAGCCAAAATGGCAACACAAAAACCCAAAGGTGCGAATTCAAGCCATTGAGCAGCTATTCCGTGATTCAAATAGTAGCGATGATTTGGATATCCTTACCAAACTCATCAAAGAAGATACGGATGCATCGGTTAGACTAGCAGCTTTTAGCAAATTACCCAGCATTGAAAATCTGCTGACTCTGTATCAAGCAACACCTCACCCCACTGATAAACCCGCTTTTTCCAAGCACATTATTCAACACTTAGATGCACAAGTAAAAGTGCAATCAATCAAAGAAGAAACCATTAGATTGCTGAAAACCCACGGCTTCTTTGAGACTTTCATTCAGAACACAACCAATGCAGCCTTACTCGATCAAATTGCTGACTTTTATGAATCCAGTGAATCCGACCAGTTAACATTAATTAAAAATGCCAAGCATCACAGTATTCGATCCAAACTGATTGGGCAACTCGAAAGTGAAAACGCAATAAAAGAAGCTTGGCAATGGCTGAAATCGCGCGATAAAACCGCAGCAAAAAACTGCAAGCAGCGTTTAGAGGTTATTCAAAACCAGAGGAAACATGCACAGCTGCAACAGGAAAAAGCGGAATCCATTTTACAAAAACTCATTGATTGCCAGAAGAAACATCAAAACACTCCCCTTGCTGCAATCATTGATGTCAACCAACAATCGTTTAAGCAACTTGACCATCAACTCATCTCAAACGAGACCATCAATGCCATTCAACAAACAATTAATGACATTCAGGCATTGATCACTAAAGAAGAGACTGAAAAAGCACAGCAAGCGACGGATCTTGCGATTAACACCAAGAACAGCCAAGCGCTGAGCGAACTTGACCAGCAATTACTTAATATTGAGCAGACAGTTAATCAAATCTCCACACCTGATACTCAACCATTAACTGATAGTCTCTTTACCATCAAAGAAAGCTTAATCCAGAGACTTAACGATACCCCCATTGAAGAGGATAGCAGAGGGCAAAAAATTCTCTCATTGGAAAAACGCATTCAGCAGTACCAACAAGCCTTTACCTTACTAGATCAATCTCAAGAAAAGCAGGGTAAGGATCTAGATATTGAACAAGCCATTCAAAATATCCGGCAATTATCCCGCCTCGAAAAAGACCTGACCGATGCGCCTATCCTAAAACAACAAATAAGAGACGGCATTCACCAATTAAAAACCTTTGTGGATAAATGCAAGCAGGAAGAAAAAAGCATTGAGCGTCATTACCTTGAAAATAGCCAGAAGGTTGCTGAGGCACTAGAAGACAAACAATTGACCGATGCGCAAAAACAAATGCAAATCGCCAAGCGTCATTATAAGCAATTAAGTGGTGCAACAAAGTCGAAGTACCAAGCGGAATACTCGCGCTTGGAAAAAAGTATTCAAGAACTCAAGCAATGGAAGCGTTTTTCCACCGACCCTGTCAGAGAAAAACTCATTCAAGACATGCAGGCCTTGATTGATAATGAGTCTATAGCGCCCCTCGATAAAGCAAAAGTTATCAAGCAGCTACAGACTGACTGGAAAGAGCTTGGATTTTCAGAGGATCAAAATCTTTGGGATAAATTCCAATCATTAGCACAGGAAGCTTACCTCCCCTGTAAAGAAGCCTTTGATGAGGAAAAGGCAAAACGTGCTTTTAATTTGCAACAACGCCAAATTATCTGCGAAGAAATTGAAGGGTTTATTGAAAAAACTAACTGGCACCTCACCGATTATAAAGCACTCGATAAATTATTAACCAATATACTCAATGAGTGGAGCAAGTATTCTCCCATCGAGCGATCGGAACACACTAAAAGCCAGGAAAGATTTAGCCAAAGTATCAATTTTATCAAAGAGAAGCTTCAGTCACATAAAACTGAAAACTTAAACCAGCTAAAGTTACTAATAGACAATGCAACTGAACTGCTTGACGATACAGATACAGAAGCTGCTCTTAAATCACATCAAGAATTATTAAGCCAGTGGAAAAAAGTAGGCCTGACTTTTCGCAACGAACAGCAAAAAGCCTGGCAACAATTCAAGCAAGTCGGCGATGCGCTTTATGACCGTAAAAAACAACAACAGCTGACACACAAAAAGGAAAATGCGCAACGCCTGCAATTTCTAATTGAAAAGCAAAAACAAATGCAAAACCTAATCAATGATGCAAACAATAACGTTGAAAATACTACTGAAAACAGTGCTGATTTAACACAATTAAAAACGTCATTTAATGCACTAAAAAATGACTGCTTAAATGTAAAGGATCTTCCACAAAAAGAAGTTGAACGATTAAAACAAAAATTAGAAAAACTTACCGATGACCTAAACAAGAGCTTAGCTAAAGTCGAACGACGCCAATGGGTGAGCCAATTCAGCGCCTTTGATGATTACCTGAAAAACTTGAAGGCACAAGCCAATGAGAATCAAGCGCAATTAGCTATAGCGCATGCTATGTTACCTGAAAAGTGGCAAAGCAAAGTTATTGCTGCCAGTCAGAAATTTTCTACACCTGAATCTAACGCTATGACCATTGGCGAATCTCTGTGTATTGAGCTTGAAATTTTAACCGATCAAGAAACACCTTCGCACAACCAGAAGCAACGAATTGATATGCAAATGCTAAGCCTGAAAAATTCTTTCGGCTCTCAGACCAGCATATCGAATCTTAACAAAAACGATCGTATTGAAGAGCTCTACTGTGAATTTTTTGGCTTACCCCAGAACTTCTTACAACAAAACGATGCACTAGTGAACCGCTTTACCAATAGCGGAAATGCATTTTTAAATTCGCTTTAAAGTAAACCCAGCTGCATTTTTTCAAGCAGCGGGTTTGCATAACCCCATAAAATAAACGGCCGGTATTCTTCTTCGATACTTGCAAAATGTGATTTAAATGCCTGCCTTTCTTTATCTAATTGCGCCTGAGTCAAGCCATATTCTTCTTTAAGCAAATCTTCATAGGGGATAGAGCCAAAGAGTTCTTCATAAGCAAAATAGTGGCTCGGCGGAATTGGGTAAAGTGATAAAATCTCTTTATCCAGATAATCTGCCAACTCGTCAGCATCAGCAAAATCATTAGTGATCACCTCACCGTAGCTTAGCTGAACTCGGCCTTTAAAGCCTGTCACGCCTTTAGCAATACTTTCAACATCTTCGTGTTGTCTTTTTTGATACTGGCCTGTTTTATCTTTTTCAGACAGTTCACGTGCCTTCAAAATATCACAGGGATCATATTCATAAGAGGCAACGACAGGAACAATTTTTAATGCTTTGATAGCTTCATTAAAGGGCTTTTTTCGATCATTTAACACCAGCATTTTTAAAATAGCGGAGTCAGTTTTATCCAAACCATCTTTAGCCCGCCCTTCTCTCTGAGCAATCCAAACCGACTGTTTATCTTTTTTTAGTGAAGTTGAAATATACTCAGACAATAACTTTAGTGACGCCAATAACTCTCTAGGCCCCTTAGCTGATCGATTAACAATAAAGCTTTTATTCACTCGCATTAAATCCGAAATAAAAGCTTTGCTAAGCAAGTTATCACCGATGGCTATACGGACTGTATCAAAGCCATTTACATGCCTTGAATAATTTACTAGCGCGGGGTCCATGACAATATCTCTATGATTGGCTATAAATAAATAGCCTTCATCAGGATCAAGCTTATCCAACCCTTTAACGCTGAATGATGACATTGTGTCATTAATCATAGAGGTCACATAGGATTCGATTTTCTCCTGGAGCCCGCTAACGGTTTTCACACTTTTAATTTTTCTTGAAAGATGGAAACGTATAATGGGTTTCAGTAACCCGCCAAAAAGCTCAGGCAAATTAGGGAACCGCAACTGGGTGATCACTGATAAAAATTCGGGATCATGAATAATTCGCTGGATGACGCCTGAAACTTCATCATCATTGAAGGGGCGAATTGCTGAAAACTTGTCCGTACCACTGACCATCGACTTACATTCGTTACAAAAAACGCGTTATTCTAACGTTTTTCACTCACAAGAACCACGACATTCGTCACCCCTTTGATTTAAAGCAATTCCCTTAACAAAACTAAACCTGTATCGCAATGTCATATGCACAGACCCAAATTTACATAAAATGGCTGTTTAAGGACCATGTAAATGAAATCACGATTATCGCTATATGCACAAAAACTTTTCACCACCATAACCCTCTTTCTATTTTTTAACTATTGCGCAAATGTTGTCTCAGACATATCACGTTCTTTAGAAAACTACATCAAAGACAGAGAAATTAATTATTGTTCTGAGCTTAAAGAAAGCATCCTTCTTATTCAGCCAGTACCTGTAACTTCCGTTTGCAATATGAATTTATTAGCAACATATGAAGCCAAGCTGAATCAAATTGATGAAGCCATCTCTAACTACAAGCCCGGAATCATTGTTTTTTCTTCTGAAATACTACTAAGCCAAACTAAAGAAAACCTAAAACAGTTAGTTTCTGCCTGCTTCAAGGCTGGGGCAGATATTGCGATAGAAGGCAAAATAAACACGAATATTACCAATACAATCACCAAGAACAACTATATCTTCTATACAGGATTAAGTAATCACGAGCTGAGTTTTTACCAGCCTTTAAGCATCCCGACTGCAAATAAACATGGACATCAAATCCGAGTGGATCTCCCTATCCAGACTTTTGCAGAACTGGCAGCAATACCTGGGGCCAAGTCATTAGATATTGGTGGAGGCTATGGTGTTGCCAGCATTCGCGCACTAAAAGCCGGCGCAAAAAATATTCATGCATGGGAGAAGTC
>CAKMZU010000261.1 GCA_929200485.1 uncultured Gammaproteobacteria bacterium
ACTACGCTAGCTGAAATAAAGGAAGTTACTGATCAATTATCACTAGGCAGCCTTGTCTGGGCTGGAAAAATCCCGCTCTTTTTTAGGCGGCTATTGAACTATCACTCTGTATTACTACTCAATAGTTATTAAGCTAAAACTTAGAGGATATGTTAGTGAAAATGACTAAGACAATAGTTGTATCATGGCTTATTTTTGGTTTGTCATTATTTGCACTCTCTAATGAGTCGTTACTCGGTGATGGGCAACGTGTGCATTTTGATGGGTGTGATTTGGCATTGGCAGGTATGAATTTATCCGTCGGCAGTCAATTTCCCTCAGTCGATATGAAAAATGACTGTATGCGGTCAGTTAATACCCATCAATTGAGTGAATGTTATAAAGTTATTCTTGTTGTTCCGAAACTTGGAACACCATCTTGTGATGCACAAATCAAAGCCCTGTCAGATTTTTTGGATAAAGTGGAAGCTGATTGTAATGATAGCTTTTATGTTGTCAGTCATGATACGACAGAAGAACAGGTTCGTTACCGGATTAACTATTCAATCAATCCTAACTTGGGCTTTCTCTCCGCTAATGACACAGATTTTGGAGAAAAAACGGGCACTCAGATTAAAGATTTTACTCTGTTAACGAGAGCTATTTTTATTGTCGATCCGGATAATATCATTCAACAGGTTATTCGTTTGCCAAATTTATCCCAATGGGAAAATGTTGGTGAGGAATATCTTTCATTTTTCATAGCGCAGACTTTGCCTTAGGTTGCTCGGTTAGTGTTGCGTATATGGTTGCATGGTTTTATCCTTCGACAGGCTCAGGATGAACGGGAGATTATGTGAAACTTACGCAACTATTAATTTTTGGTTCTTTGCATCATTGGGAATAAAGAAACATTTTTTGACATCGCCTCGGGTGGGCAGTCTTTCCCTGTGACGAAGTTAGTTTTGAGCTAAACGGCTATTCCCTGTTCAATACATAGGCAAACTGTTAATGAAACGTGCGAGCGGTCTAATGATGCCTGTAGTTAAATTCTACTCGTGTTTTAACCTCTTTACGCATTCTTGCTTATCATGATGTTTTTATCAATGAAATATCTACATTCTTGCATTCTTAGTCTATTTGTATTTTACACGAGTAGTGTGCAGTCTGTGGGGACATGTTCAATAGGGTGTTTTTATTGGCGAATACTAGCTGGATTTGCTGATAAACTCCTTAAATATCAAAAAGTAGAGAATATTGAAGAAATAAAAAAAATATCCACAAACATAATAGCCAAACACACTTTTTGTTTTCCAGAAAATTGTCAATTGACAGGATCAGAAAACGAACGTGACGTTCAAGAAGTTTCAAAATTTTTTGAGCCTTTCAGTAGATCTGTCAGGAGGTCTGTCAGAAGGTCTGAGCGGTTTGTTAGTCTATGCGCAATAGGGAGCCTTTATTCTCAGATAAAGTCTGGATCTACTGATAGTTTCCTTAAAGATCTTACAGAAGAGAAAATCGAAGAAATAAAACAAATCGCCTCAAGAATAATGGCTAAACACACATTTTGTTTACCAGAAAATTGTCAATTGACAGCATCAGAAAACGAACGTGATAACCAAGAAATCACTAGAGTTAATGAAATCGCTCGCGCAGAAAATCTCCTTAAACGATGATTAAGGAGGATATAGCATCCGAACAAATCGAAGATGATTAGTGTATTGACCATGTCTTCTCGAAAAAGTAAACGGTTATCGGATAGGTGACAGTAGAACATAATTGACCTGTCATTGACGGTTGTTTGAAACCCAGCTTTTTTACCTTTTCCTAATAATTTTCTTTGTCGTTGTTGTTGTCGGTAATCTATTCACATCCGGTACGTCTGTCGGTGCTATTTTAAGTTTGATGTTTTTATCAATCGATGATGTTTCATCCAGCAAACTATATTGGGCATTTGCTCCCGATGTGCTGCCGTATTTAATTTTGTTTCGCAGTTTTTTAACTAATACGGCAATACCTGCGATGGCAGCAATGCCTGCAACGCCAATCGCTGACCATGCCGCTGCAAATGCAGCAGTTGACATGCCTCTATTGGCCATTGAAAAATCGCCGCCCAAGAATTGCTCGCGAAAATGTTCCCGCCTGGATGGGTCGGAAATAAGCCGCAGGTAGATCGCTTCGGTGGCAAGTGAGCAATCATTATTTTTATTCACTTTACCGAAAATTGTCACCTCTTCTAAATACAAGGGGATGTTGTATTTTTCAAACCATTCAGCAAAGCTTGAATATGTATAGAAGTAATGGGTTTCTGTGAGGGATTCACCTGATTTTTCCTCGTTCGGAAGCGTTGAGATTTGTACTTCCAAAAAGGGTACATCGCTTTCCAGTTTTGTTTGCTCCCATGTAATCGCTCGGCAGCAATCAATGTAGCCTTGATTGATCGTATCAAACAGGTTGAATAATCCGGACGTTAAAACGATGCCAGTGCCATCATACAAGTTGAGAATTTCAGTGTTTGCGTTTTCTTCTAGCGCACGCTTTTTCTCAACAGGCGTTAGATCGCTGTCTTTCATAGCTGCTTCGAGAAACTCTTGGTAGTAGTTAAAATCCCAACTGAATAATCGATGATCAGCAAGATTATCAATGGCTGTGTGTTCAATAACAGAAAGCTCGGTGCAAACTTCATCCGCATCAGGTTTTTTACAGTTATTCGTAAGCGTTGCCTTCATTCGATAAATACCAGCCGTTAATGGTGCTTTCAGGTCATTAAGTTTGACTTTAAGGGGCTCATGAAGGGATAAACCATCCATAATAAAAGCCATACCCCAATATGCTTCTTCATTCGTTGTTTGTAATGAGTCTTCCTGGGTATCTGTCGCATATTCGATGACAAATGTATGAGTATTTGAAGACATCACATCAGTCATGACTGATTGTGATTCACCTTTAAGAATCGTTGGCTCATTTTGACTAAAAAACACCTGAGTGCGGGGAATGGATGAATTCAGATAACGGTTATCAATTGCGGCAAGCTTTTTTGCTTTTTTTAAGAAATCTTTATGATTGAATTGACCTGCCATTATTGTGGTTTTATTTTCGCCTGGATTTAATACAACGGCTTTGTAAATGGCATATTTTGGTGTAAATACTTGATAATCTTTTACCGTCAGGCGGTTGTTTGATGATGACAGTGTTGCTTCCCCAACAATAATATCGCCTGCTGCTGGCGAGCGATTGGATTTTTTATTAATAAGAGCAATGGCATCGTTTGCCCAGTCTGTCTGTAGATTGATGGAGCCTTGTGAGCTTCCTGTCACCTTGCCTTTAAACTGAACAGGGGTCGAAGGCTTTTCGACAAAATAGGCTTCAATGCTAGGTTTCATTTCAACCAACAGGCTGTTTCCACCTTTATGGATGTTAAACAATCGATTCAAATGCCAATTGACTTGAAGGGCGTAGGTTTTATTTGCCTCAATGGTTTTTCCACCTTTGTGTTTCAAGGCAACGAGGATGTCTAAAGTGTCGGCTTCAGTGCCTAAAATATCCCCCTGTGCATTCACATACTGACTGTCGAGTAATTCCTTGGCGGTTTCATGAAAAAAGTGAATCTTGCTGGATTCATCAAAAACCAGACGGATATGCAGTTTGGTATAAAGCCCGGCATCTAATGCGGGTAATTGTTTAATGAGTTGCGGCAGGTCGGATAAGTTGGCTGGATTGATCGCGGTATTTTCAAGCAATGGCACCTTTTCATCACGATTATTAATTAGAGACAGCGATTCAATCATCAATGGTGCATCAACAAAATCCATGCTTTGTTGGCCAAAGAGTAAACTTAATCCATTTTGACTGTTCTGGATGCTTTCATGCTTATCCGAATCCACTGACTTGGGTGAGCAGGCAGTGATAGCAATGCAGGTGAATAGATAAATGACGAAGTGTTTTAATGTTGCTTCCATGCTATTTCAACTCCGTGATTTTTAACAAAAGCAATTCATCAAGGCTGTTGTTGTAAAAAGCATAGTTGTAGAGTGATTTATTGTCTGTATCGATTTCGACAATCATGCCTGAGCCTTCAAATCCCGTACCGGAGATGAACTTATCACCACCGAAACCGTTGCAGGTACTGGTGCTAATGATCCGGGGGTCACCATGCCAGTGCCCAAAATAGTGTGCCGAGACGCCGTTTCTTATGCTGTTAGCCGTGAGATAATGCGATAGTCTGCTGTCATGCGACAGTAACACGATAGGCTTACCCTTGGCGTGTGCATCTTCGAGCTGTTTACGTGCCCATCCCTTGGATGGTTGAATATGAACATTGGTCGTTTTACCAAGTTCTGCATTAAACTCCCGTTTCATTTGGTAGTTGTATTCATCGCTATGGTTTAGCTGTATAAAGTGGATGCCAGCTAATTCAAATCGATAAGCAAAGCTGCCAATATATTCTCTAACAATCGTAGGAAATTCATTCACATCCTTGACGACATAGTCAGTCGAAAGAATATTATCGTATTCGGTTAATACGTCATCAACCAGCCAGTCAAGCGCACCTGTGGTACAGCGATTCATCCAGCAATCGTTAGCGTTATTTAAATAATCATGATTACCCAGACCAAACCAAATGGGTTTATCGAGCGTGTCAAACAAATCCTTCATCACATCACGTTCTTCGGGGTGCCCGAATTCTGTCACATCGCCATTGATAATCATGCCGAGGAATTTATCGCCTTTTTTGTCAGAAAAGCGTTTTATGGCCGCAAAGTAGTCTTGAAGGTGACTTTTGGCTTTATCAAATTCCTCAATCGAGTCTGGCGTTCTCGGATATTGCGTGTCACCTGTAATGAGTACGCAGGGGTTGTCTACACAAATCTCACTTTGTGTATAGGATTCCATTTCCTCGCGGGTTTTAGTGGGCGATGATTGACGTGGGTTTTCCGGGCTTTTGGTGATATCACAATAGGTGTTGTTTTTTCGCTCTTCCATACAGGTTTCATCTTCAATGCCGATTGTCTGATTTGGCACTAATAGATACAAACAAGCTAAAACAAGAAAAAGGCTTATTTTCATGGTGCTCATCCCTGCATTTTATTTCTGACAGTATTGACTATAGATGAACTTAAAAATTATGGGTGGCTAATAAAGGGCAGGAGGAGATAAATCGACGCAATAGACTCTCCTAAAAGTGTGAATCCATTGCGTCAACAA
>CAKMZU010000262.1:0-3252 GCA_929200485.1 uncultured Gammaproteobacteria bacterium
TTTAAACAGTTCATTGGGTGACGCCACATGGTGCAATACCATATTCAAAATAACGCACTGGGCTTTCACCCCTTGATTGATGGCTGTCTGCGTATCACCTAACGTCAACTCAACATTACTGAGCGATTGACTCTCTACCAACTTTTCTGCTTCTGTTAATACGGCTTCAGAAATATCAAAGCCAAAAACGCTCGAAAAGTTCGTCGATAAAAAAGGTAAAAACAACCCTTCTCCCGGGCCTATTTCAATCGCTGTTTTGTTATCTGATTGTTTATTCTCGGCTAGACCTAAATGCTCAATAAAACTTGCCACTGACTCTCCGTACTGAGGAAAGCTTGCAATCAAATCCTGCTGTTTGCGCAATTTTTTCGCATTTTGAATAAAAAATTCTTTTGATTGCGCAATTCGATCAGCTGCCACACGGCCCACTCCTTCAGTTAACGCCTTGGTTAACTGTTTCTGATCAATCAGATCATTTAACGCAGAATTGAGTTCAGTCAACTCATCATCAACGGAGCGGACATGTCGGCGATAAAAAATGGTATTGCCCTCTCGACGAGTCGCCAAAAAACCAGACTCCAACAATAACTTCAGGTGATGACTCAGTGCGGACTGCTTAATTCCAAAAATCTGACATAACTCCTGAACACTACAAGAATCGGCCTTGAGTACCTGCAATATCGACAAACGGACAGGATCCGCACAGGCTTTAATTGCCCCTGCTAATCCCATCAAACCGCTTTCTTTTGGCCCTTCCTTTTTACCTGAAACAAGGCCTGCGGCTTCATTGTTCTTCATTCGAGTCGTTTGCATGCGAGGCAGTGTAACACCAAAAGAATCTACATCAAAATATTTTGATGTAGACTCACCAAAACACTATGGATAACAAACATTAAATGCGATCAAGTCTCACTTACACCAAAGAGATTAACAAACCATCTATTTAGATAAGCTTTCTGACTTCAATCAATACAACCATGTAACGACAGATATTTATTTAAGCCGTGAACAATCATCAAAATACCGTCACGGCCACCTTCAAAAACACTTGGCTTCGTTGCTATTAGACCCAAAAAGACTGCATCTATGACTATTAATTCTGTTTAAAGGTTATTTTCTTTACACAGAAGCCTACGATTTATCCTAAGCCTATAGGAGTTATTTGTTAAAGCTTGGCAACCAACGCGGCAAAACACACACCCATTACCATGCTACTATTTATTTAATAAGCGACTCTATAGATAGTATTAACCATGATAGAAATTGATAGGTGTAAAAAAGAATTTTTGGTAAGTCTCGCCTACCTACTGCTACTTTCACTAACCATGACATCAGTAAAAGCAGAGGAAGGCTGGCCACAGGGCAGTGCACTTCAAGAGGCCACCTTACTGTCTGAAGAGGCTCATGGTTATGAGAAAAAAACTGACGCGTTGATGCGTACGATTTACACAAAAATTAATGATAAAACCCTCAATGAGGATATCAAAGCACAGATAACAGCTTGGCATCAGTATAAGAAAGCCGTATGTGCTCTGATTGGCACATCAACGGGCGCAGGTGGCTCATGGCCTGTAGCCCATACGGTTCGCTGTGAAAAGGGGCTAAGTTATGACCGATACTTTGCGACAAAAAATGCACTTCAATGCATCAACCGCCTGGAAAAACAAAAATACATTTCCCCACATGAAAAAATCGACTGCCTGAAGCAAACATTTAACATAAAACTGTTTTAAAAAAATACTAAGCTAACCCGTAATTACATTTTCTTTGGCATAGCGAATATTACTGGGTTTAGAAGAAATTAATGCGTAGGCTAATGTTAATGGCCCTAAACGCCCCACAATCATAACAAAAACCAGCACAATTTTTCCAAAATCGGTGAGATTCTCCGTGAGCCCGATCGTTAATCCGACGGTTCCAAAAGCAGATATGGTTTCAAACAACACGATATCAAAGCGGGCATTTTCTGAAATCATTAGCGCGAGGGAGGCAAAAAACAACAAAATACCACTCACAACCATAATCGCTAACGCCTTGATAACAACGCTTTCTTCAATATTCCTATTAAACGCACAAAATGTACGACTCCCCCGAAGAAACGCTTTTGTCGCAATGACACCGGTGGCAAAGGTGCTGACTTTAATACCGCCGCCAGTCGATGAGCTACCTGCACCGATAAACATCAACACCATCATAATCAGAAGGGAGGCATGCGTCATTGCCATTAAATCAATGCTATTAAACCCTGCCGTTCGAGTGGTTGCTGATAGAAAAAAAGCATTCAATAAACCCCGTAAACCACCCAATGACTGGAGCGTATCGGGATTCTTATACTCTAAAAAGTACAAACTGAATGTACCAAAAAGCAACAGAATTACCGAGGTTCTCAGCACAAGCTTACTATGCAAACTCAAGCGCCAATTTCTTTTAGGCCCTAGATAGCTCAATATATCCAAAATAACGGTAAACCCTAAACCGCCAATAATAAACAGCAATGCCAATGTTAACTCGACAGTAAAGCTACCAGCATAATTCTCCATAGAATTGGAAAACAAACTAAACCCTGCATTATTAAAAGCAGAGATTGCGTGAAAAAAGGCATACCAAACCCCTTTTTCAATGCCGTACTCTGGCACCCAGACTAACGCCAATATCACCGTCCCGATTAACTCCATAACGCACGCAAAGGTGACAATGGCCTTAATCAACGATTTCACATCGGTCAATGGCGGCTGATTTAATTCTTCTCGGACAATGGCCTGTTCACGCATACTAATGCGGTGACCAAATAAAATTAAAATCAACATGCTGATGGTCATTTGCCCAAGACCACCAAGCTGCATCAGTAAAAGCATCCAAAGATGACCCAGGATAGTAAAATGCTCAGCATTATTCACCACACCAAGCCCTGTTACTGTTAGGGCAGATGTCGACATAAATAGCGCATCAATCCAGCCTAACCCAGTTTTTGATGCGGTATCGGTCATGACAAATAAAGTAGAAGGTGTAAGAATCAGTACGTAACAGCTAATGATAAAACGGCCAGGTCTTGAGAAAAACCGCCCGCCTTGACCAGATACAACTTGCCCACCTACTTTTGACGTCAATGGTTACTCACTTATTTTTGTTCAATAATATAAATCACTAAATCTACCTTACTAAAAATTGCTGGACCGCTTGTTTTTGACCTGCAAGAATCAGCATATCCCCTGCCTGAAAGATTTCGCCACTATCAATCATGGTTACTAATTC
>CAKMZU010000262.1:3262-5120 GCA_929200485.1 uncultured Gammaproteobacteria bacterium
TCCCCTCTTTTAATCGCCAATAAATTAACCGTTTTAAGAGAATCAATTTCACCTGCCA
This sequence comes from uncultured Gammaproteobacteria bacterium, assembly GCA_929200485.1. Taxonomy (GTDB): domain Bacteria; phylum Pseudomonadota; class Gammaproteobacteria; order Pseudomonadales; family DT-91; genus CAKMZU01. The sequence continues at coordinate 3,321 of CAKMZU010000262.1, forward strand.
TGACACCGACTTCGGAATCCATAATAGAGACCGCCATAATGGCTAGATTATCGGGAAGGTGGAGGTAATCTATAAATCCTTCGTTCACTAATTGTTCTGACACCCGAATTGCCATATCTTTTTCAGGATTAATGACTCTATCTGCTCCAATCTTTAATAGCGTTTTGACATGCAGATTATCTTTAGCTTTCACCCAAAGGTTGACCACACCCATTTCTTTTAACAGAATCGTAATCAAAATGCTTGACTGGATGTCTGAGCCCATACAAAGCACAACACAATCAAAACTGGTAATATCCAATTCACTTGCCGTGTCTTCATCCGAAATATCCGCGATAACCGCCTGAGAGACAATTTCAGAAAGCTTATGCACAGGCTTTTCATCGGTATCAACAGCCATAACTTGCATACCCGCTTTAGCCAACGCAACACAAAGGTTGGTACCAAATTGACCTAAACCTATGACTGCAATCTGCTTCATCTTAGCCTCTTAAAAATTTTTTAAAGCATTTTTACCACATATCATTTAAACGAACAAACAACATAAAATATATCTATCTTTTTATTACCAACTATCCAAATACTATTTTTTACCCAAGTAAAATACTTGAACTTTTAATTCACAAGCTTATCTAAGTCCACAATCTTAAATACGCGGATTCAATTCATAAGTGCAACAGGTTAAGCGGCTAATCGTGACAGCGATTTATCCATCATTTCAGTCGCAGTCTTAAAGCCTAGAACTTTTCTAGGTCGATTATTAATTCGTGCAACAGCAAAGTCAATTTCAGCTTGAGTTAGTTGAGTAAAATCAGTTCCTTTTGGGAAATACTGACGTAAAAGACCGTTAGTATTTTCATTTAATCCACGCTCCCACGAGCTATAAGGGTGAGCAAAATAAACTTTAGCGCCAAGCTTTTCTGTTATCTCTTCATGGTAAGCAAACTCTTTTCCATTATCCGCAGTGATCGTGTGTAATCGACCCTTAAAAGACGTTAATAAGGTGAGTGTAGCTGAGGTAACAGGCTCAGCATGTTTGCTACTGACTAAAGCGGCGGTAAGAAATCGTGTTTTCTTTTCTACTATAGTGACGATGGCACCTTTATGGTTTTTACCGATAACGGTGTCGATTTCCCAGTCGCCTACACGCTTCATTTCGTCGACAGCCTTAGGTCGCTTGTCGATACTGACTGCATTTTTAATGGCACCTCGAGTGCTTTTACCATTCCTGCGCTTCTGGTACTTCTTGCCCTGACATCTCAGGCTTTTATACAAATCACCGCCTTGCTGCTTGTCTTTCCAAATATGCTGATAAATAGTCTCATGACTAACCGTTGGCCGCCCAACCAATTTAGCTCTTCCTGAAATCTGTTCAGGGCTCCATTCATGTCTTAATTCTGATTCAATGGATTGAATCATTTCATCTGTCATGGCTTTGTATTTAGGTACGGCTTTCTGGCGGTTCTTTGCATATTGCTGAGCCTGTCTAGGCCTATATCCACGCTTACCTTTGTTTCGTCGGATTTCTCGACTGATCGAACTTTTATCTCGTCCTAGAAATTCAGCTATCTCGCTTTGATTCTTTCCGATTTTCAGCAGTGTGTAAATCTGGTATCTTTCTTCATAAGTAATCTGGGTGTATGAACTCATGGCAACTCCTATCTTGGCGGAAAAGAGAAGTCATCATACCTCAGATTACTTCTTGCTTTCCTGCCACTGAGTTGCACTTATTGTTTGAATCTAAGAGATAAAAACAAGATTCTTGAGCAATTTAGGTTGCAATATGCGAAAAGAAAAAAA
>CAKMZU010000263.1:0-3445 GCA_929200485.1 uncultured Gammaproteobacteria bacterium
GCCATCTGGAGACTTGTCATGAGGCAATGGTATATTTTTAAATTCGAATACCCTAAGAGGTATTTTGAAGAAAGGTATTTCATTTGATAATCACATCTGTTTGACGACAACTGATGTTTTAGACCATTTAAAAATAAAAAATACTTTGAAATTCAAAAAAATTAACCTGAATTGGAGATAATCTCCCCATAAGCTGTGACCGACATTTGTGGATGCAATCCTTAAGTGTATAACTTTCAATTTGCCAAGAAAGACATATATTGATATATAGAGATATGCTTTCAAACACAACAGTACCTGATTAATTGATGAAAGTGCGTCATTGATTTTCATTATTTGGATTTCGTCGGTTTTAATCCCGTGAATTATGCATTCATTTATGGTTTTGAAGTGGGTATAATGCCGCCTTTTTCAACGAATTTTCTGATTGTAGTCTTCTTATGCTGGAAACCAATGCATTATTTCAAATGATTAAAGATCATCTGCAACGCGTCGATGCGCTTCGGGGGTATCTTTGACTACGCTGAAAAAAAGGAACGTTTACAAGAGGTTACACTAGAATTACAAGAGCCCAGTATTTGGGAGTTGCCAGAGAAAGCGCAGCAGCTAGGTAAAGAACGTTCAAGCCTTGAAGGTGTGGTAAATACCATTGATGAGTTGATAACACGCTTAAATGATGCACATGATCTTCTTGAGATGGCGATTGAGGAGCAGGATAAGGACTCAGTCGACGACGTTGCATCGGATCTTGAATCCATCACCAGGTCCCTTGAAAAGCTCGAATTTCGTCGTATGTTCAGCGGTAAGATGGATGCCAGTAATGCCTTCATGGATATTCAATCCGGTTCCGGTGGAACGGAAGCACAAGATTGGGCTGAAATGCTGCTTCGTATGTATTTACGTTTTGGTGAAGCCAAAGGCTTTAAAACGGAATTGATGGAGGTTTCGCCTGGCGATGTGGCGGGGATAAAATCGGCAACCATCCGCTTTGAAGGCGAATACGCTTTCGGCTGGTTACGCACAGAAACCGGTGTGCACCGTTTGGTTCGTAAATCACCTTTTGATTCAAACAACGGCCGACATACCTCTTTTGCTTCGGCTTTTGTGTCGCCTGAAGTCGACGACAACATTGATATTGATATTAATCCTTCGGATCTGCGCACCGACACTTATCGTGCTTCAGGTGCTGGTGGTCAGCATGTTAACAAAACGGATTCAGCTGTAAGGATAACTCATGAGCCAACAGGCATTGTTGTGCAGTCTCAAAGCCAGCGATCGCAGCATGCTAACCGTGATTTTGCGATGAAACAGTTAAAAGCCAAGCTTTATGAGCTTGAGATGCAAAAGCGAAATGATGAAGCGCAAGCCTTAGAGGATTCTAAATCGGATATTGGTTGGGGCAGTCAGATTCGCTCTTATGTATTGGATGATTCACGTATTAAAGACTTGCGTACCAATGTGCAATCGAGTAACTGCACAAAAGTGCTTGATGGGGATTTAGATCAGTTTATTGAAGCCAGCCTGAAAAGTGGCCTGTAGCTGCCCCTGATTTTGAGTATAAGAGACAGTAAAATGACAGAAGACAGTAACAAACTCATTAGCGAGCGACGCGCAAAATTAGCAGGGCTGCGTGAAGAAGGTATTGCCTTCCCAAATGGTTTTAAACGAACGGATCTTTCTGATCAATTGCAATCAGAACTTGGCGAGAAAGATAAAGAAGCGCTCGAAGCTTTAGATCGCAAGGCGGCCGTTTCGGGAAGAATTATGGCCAAACGTGGGCCTTTTATTGTTCTACAAGATCCATCGGGCCGCATTCAAATGTATGTGGACAAGAAAGCAAAAGATTTGGCTGCCAAGGCGAAATCCTGGGATCTCGGTGATATTGTTTATGCCAAAGGGCCAGTGCATAAGTCAGGCAAAGGTGATCTGTATGTTTATGCAGAAGATTGTGGTCTGTTAACCAAGTCGCTTAGGCCACTGCCTGATAAATACCATGGATTGTCTGACCAGGAGATTCGCTATCGTCAACGCTACGTTGATTTGATTATGAATCAGGAATCTCGGGAATTATTTATCAAACGCTCAAAAATCATCGAAGCGATTCGACACTTTTTGATCCAAAAAGACTTTTTAGAAGTCGAAACTCCTATGATGCAAGTCATTCCGGGTGGGGCAACGGCGAAACCATTTGTTACGCATCATAATGCATTAAGTCGTGACATGTATTTGCGTATAGCGCCTGAGCTTTATTTAAAGCGTTTGGTTGTTGGTGGCTTTGAGCGAGTGTTTGAAATAAACCGTAACTTTAGAAATGAAGGATTATCAACGCGCCATAACCCAGAATTTACCATGTTGGAATTCTATCAAGCCTACGCTGACTATGAAGACTTGATGGATATGACCGAAGCCATGCTCAAGTTTGTTGCCGAGACAGTACTAGGCACAACGGATGTCGTGAATACCAAAAAGAATGGTGAAGGCGAAGTGATTGAAACGGTGACTTATGATTTTGCCAAGCCCTTTGCTCGCTTGAGTGTGCATGATGCTATTTTGCATTATAACGACAATATTTCGGCAGAAGATATTGCCACCCTGGATGCCGCCAAGAAGGTTTGTGAAAAGTTAAATATTGAAGTGCAAAGCTATTGGGGTTTAGGCAAGTGCCAGATGGAAATATTCGAAGAAACCGCTGAGCATTTATTGATTCAGCCGACATTCATTACACAATACCCAACGGAAGTATCGCCACTTGCAAGGCGTAATGATGACAATCCTTTTGTGACTGACCGGTTTGAGTTTTTTGTCGGCGGTCGTGAGATTGCCAATGGCTTTTCAGAATTAAATGATGCTGAAGATCAGGCAGAACGCTTTCAGAAGCAGGTCGCTGAAAAAGATGCAGGTGACGAAGAAGCCATGCATTATGATGCCGACTATATTCGCGCGTTAGAGTATGGCATGCCGCCAACGGCGGGTGAAGGGATTGGTATTGACCGTTTAGTGATGTTGTTTGTTGATGCGCCTTCGATTCGGGATGTGCTTTTATTTCCGCATATGCGGCCTGAAGCGACACAAGATAACAGCAGTGAAGAAACTGAATAACTTATTTTAAAAACTATGCAAGTTCAAAACACCATTGAAGAAAAACTCGCCAAGGCTTTCAACAGCAGTTTTAAAGAAGTGCTGAATGAAAGCCATATGCACAGTGTCCCGCCGAATTCTGAAACCCACTTTAAAGTCACGCTGGTAAGCGATGATTTTGTTGGTAAGCGAAAAGTGGGTCGTCACCAACAGGTTTATAGCTTGTTGCATGAGGAACTCGAAGGGCCAGTGCATGCATTGGCGTTGCATCTTTACACTCAGGATGAATGGAGTGCAAGACAGGGTGCATCGCCTGACTCACCGAACTGCTTAGGCGGTTCTAAAAAAGAAGCTCAATAAAGTACCC
>CAKMZU010000263.1:3455-4570 GCA_929200485.1 uncultured Gammaproteobacteria bacterium
CATGAAGTTTGTCGTTGCCGCCCTATATAAATTTGTCACCCTGGAAGATTATCAAGCCAAGCGTGAACCGTTATTAGATATTTGCCGAGAACTCAATATTAAAGGCACCTTGTTGCTTGCTAATGAAGGCATCAATGGCACTATCGCTGGTTCAAGACAAAGTGTTGATGCGTTGTTAACCTATCTTAAGAGTGATCCTCGGTTAGTCGACCTTGAGCATAAAGAATCCTTTTTCGAGGAGGCTCCTTTTTACCGTATGAAGGTTAAGTGTAAAAAAGAGATTGTGACCATGGGTGTCGATGGTATTGATCCGAATAAAGAAAAAGGTCAGTACGTCAAACCTAAAGACTGGAATGCACTGATTAACGATCCTGATGTGGTGGTGGTTGATACACGAAATGATTATGAAGTTGAATTAGGTACATTTAAAGGTGCGATTGATCCAAAGACAGATTCCTTTGGGGATTTTCCAGATTATGTCAAAGCGCATATGAACCCTGAAAAAACACCGAAGGTGGCGATGTTTTGTACCGGCGGTATTCGCTGTGAAAAATCCACCGCGTTTATGCTTCAGCAGGGCTTTGAAGAGGTGTATCACCTTGAAGGCGGCATTTTAAAATATTTAGAAGAAGTACCAGAATCAGAGAGTACTTGGGAAGGCGATTGTTACGTCTTTGATAATCGTGTAGCGGTTAACCATAGTTTGGAGCAGGGTGACTATGATTTATGCCATGGTTGCAGATATCCGATTTCAATTGAAGATAAACAGTCGCCTCTCTATGAAGAGGGCGTTAAATGCGCTCGTTGTCACGATAAGCTAAGCGACTCACAGCTTGCGCGTTTTCGAGAGCGGCAAAGGCAAGTTCAGCTTGCCAAGAAGCGCCAATCCGTGCATATTGGTTCGAGCGATTAAAAAAGCCCCTTTGATGGGGCTTTTTTCCATCATTAATCCCTATATTTTAAAAACAAAATTAATAATAATAAGTGCATGGATTTATATTGCCCCCCTTTAGTGAGTCACCCATTTGCTCTTAAACTGGTTGCGGAAGCAACGGATTTGGCATTGAAGAAGCGCCTTGCTATTGTTAGCTGTGTGGTGGATACCACTGGGCGAG
>CAKMZU010000263.1:4580-5087 GCA_929200485.1 uncultured Gammaproteobacteria bacterium
AAGCTTTTCCTCCCTTGATAAAATTACGCTGCTTGGAGGCGGTTTCCCATTATTTAACGACGGGCAGTTAGTTGGGGCATTTGCTGTGGCTGGTGCATTGCCAGAACAGGACGCTGAAATCGCCCAGTTAGCCATGAGTGCTTTACAAGTAGGTTAAAGAGGTATAAGAAATGTCAGCTATCATCCCTGTTGTTCTCTCTGGCGGCTCCGGCACACGCCTCTGGCCATTATCCCGAAAGCATTATCCAAAACAGTTATTGCCATTAGTAACTGGTAATACCATGTTGCAGGATACTCTGCTGCGGGTTGATCATCTGGCTGCGCCTATTATCGTTTGTAATAACGATCATCGATTTATGGTGGCAGAGCAAATTCAGGCGATAGGGCTTCAAGCGGCCTCAATCATTTTAGAGCCTGTTGCCAGAAACACAGCACCCGCAATTGCGCTGGCCGCTTTTGAAGCAGCTCAAATTGACCCTGATGCCATTATCGCTGTATTTGCTGCAG
>CAKMZU010000264.1:0-2894 GCA_929200485.1 uncultured Gammaproteobacteria bacterium
AGCCAACCCCGGCATTAACTATATCGGCGTTGAAGTTCATACGCCGGGCGTTGGGCGACTCTTGAATCTTATTGCTGATGAAGGCCTTTCAAATATTCGTGTGTTTGAAGAGGATGCTGTGAAAGTGCTTGAGCAAATGATTCCCCAGAGTGCTTTGTCTGGGATGCAGATATATTTTCCTGATCCATGGCATAAGCGTAAACACCATAAAAGGCGCATTGTTCAGTCGGAATTCATTCGTTTGCTGGTTAAAAAGCTCAAAACCTCTGGGTATATTCATCTAGCCACCGACTGGGAAAATTATGCCCATCATATGCTCGAAGTCATTAATGACAATAAGGACTTAGTGAATACGGCAAGTGACAAAACGTTTATACCAAGGCCAGAATCCAGACCATTAACCAAGTTTGAGCGACGTGGTGAGCGAAAAGGTCATGGTGTTTGGGATTTATGGTTTGAAAAAAAATAATTCTATAAAATTTAAATTTTATTTATTTTTATTTTTTTAAAAGGATTAAACCAATATTTTTGTATTCTCTTTCTATACTAAATAATACCCATTGAAAAAAGTCAGTTTGGGTATTAATTAATCTAATAAGAACTAATAATAAGAAAGAGCGAATATAACGTGGCTGATCACTTTCCATTTCTCCCTCCGTCAGCTTTACCTGAGTTACCTAGGATAGGCCATGCTAGCTTGTGGTTTCTAATGGATTGCTCGAAAGATTTTTTAAGCATACAAAAAGTCTGGGGTGACCTGACTAAAGAACAAGAAAATCAAGTTATCTCAAGTATTGATTTATCATCAGAGTGGCTCGATGCTGCGAAAAAAAGCTTAACCAATAACACATTAGAACACTTCTCAACCACTTGGGAAGTTGAAGAAAGTGCTTGTGAATCTCGAGTAGAGCTAATCCCTGTAAAGCATGAGAAAGAAACTTGCATAATCGCACATTGTCAGTTGATGAATGTTGATCAATTAGGACGTGATGAGCAGTTGCAAATTATGAGTTTGCCGATTTTAAGCAGCGTCAATCGTCGTATTGGCCAAACCATTAAGTCACTGAAAGCCAGTATTTTTCTATTAAATAAAGCGGATAAGCCAACAACTCGTTGTTATTTTAATGAGTTGGCGGATGCGAATATTTCAAAAATCGAATGCTTGGTGGATGATGTTAAAATATTTAATACATTAACAGATATTGGTAGCTTTTCGGCTAAGAAGCAGTTTTCTATAGCAGCCATTCTGGGAGATATTGAAATATCCAGGCAGGGATTGCTAAGTCAAAAAGGCATTAATTTAAAAGTTGATAAAGGAAATGTTGATGATTTTTATTTCATCGGCGATGCAGATTACTACATGCTGCTGTTAAACAAGCTATTTGATTTGATTTTTTCATGGAATGAGAGAGGCAGGATTTTAACGTTAGGCCGAATTGAAAAAAACTCGGATAACGCTCACGTACTTGTTTTAAATATTCTCTCTCACTGTGTGAAGCTACCTGTTGGGGTAGATGTTTATGAAATTGATAAGCTATTAAATGGATTGATGCAAAATGTAAAGCAGACGCAGGTCTTGCCATTGCTGGATTTGATGATATGCAGGCAGATTATTCAATCACTGAATGGCTCGATTGGAATTTCGCAATCTTCATTCAGTGATATCAGCGTAACGATACATTTACCTGTTCAGGTTGAATAAGATCCCGCTGAGAAATTCTAAACTTCAGCTTACCCTCTTAAGTATTTATTAAGGGGTTCTTTTGAAAGCCAGTGGGTGGATGAGGTCAATAAAGCTGCAATGCGAGCGCCCAATGTTTGCTAAACTACCAATTAACGCGACTAACAGCTCAAAAAGGTTAAATATTGATCTATGTGTAAGCGTACCAGTCTAATATAACTTCAGAATTTACCTATTAATGAAGCTTTTAATTTTGCATAAGTACAAAGTCTTTAAGCAATCGAAAGTGACGTTGAGGTCGAAAGAGTTATGGATCCTGAGTAATGTTTAACGAAAAAATATGTTTTTCATTGGGAAGTTTATGTTTGAAGAAGATTTCAATATTTTCTTGAGAATTGAACTCTCTATCAAATTCAATCAGCTTTGATACATTTTCTGTATCAATGTAAACTGGCAGTTTTCCATTTTTTATACATTCTTCTATATCGTTTTTGCTTTCAATATGTTCTATAGATGAGCAGGTATAAGGCGACTGAATATTCTGAAGATATAAATTTAATCTAGAAGCCAAAACATCTTTTGTATGAAGGTTTATTTGGGGGTCTATTGATAAATTATAAAAATGAATATTTTCTTTTCCTTGCTTTGAATCAGTAAGGCTTGCTATGGTTCCGTCATCATTCTTGTTATTCGGTAAGTATTCATGTGTTTTTTCTATATTTCGCTTGAGATTAGTCCATGCATCTTGGTTATGGGTATTTGGAGTTTCAAATTGAACGATTATAGTCCCAGGTTCAGGGCGGAGAGGTTTTGCTAAAGTCCCAGGTTCAGGGCGGAGAAGTTTTGCTAATAGTTTTCCATAATCTCTTTTAGTAATCAAAGGTATTTCAATTTTTTTTTTGTGTCTATTTTTATTTATCTTTTCATTTATCTTTTCATTTATCTTTCCATCTAAATCATAAAAATTCTCGCCGTATTCATGACAAAGAGGGTCGTTAGTTGGATTATTGAGGTTGTTATTGTCAGAAGTGCCAGTGTTTCCAGTAATAATAGAGCTAATTAATATTATAATAGGAAGGCTGATGTAGCATCTTTTTACTTGAATAGTCATATTGAAATCTCAATTTTTTCTGTATGTGATCTTCGTGATAATGAATTTACAACGGTGTCCGTACCTTTTGACCAATCGACATCCATTTGATCAGCATTATAG
>CAKMZU010000264.1:2904-5079 GCA_929200485.1 uncultured Gammaproteobacteria bacterium
ATTTGAAGTTGACCAATCTAGCTCCCTAAGTGAGTAATCTTACGTGCCAAATTAGTCATATATAGCCTCGTAATTTCAGAGACATTTTTAAAACATAATAGCTTCCTATGTTTACATTAAGAGGATTAATCGTGTTTGCCCAGCCTGTAAGTCGAGATTAAAATCCGTTTTCTTAAGCCGTATTTGTCATAGAAGGCCGTTGGTTTTTTCATGCATTCCTCTTTGTCATGAATAGCTCAGATCTGCGAACTAAGCTTCCCCCCACTAAGAGCTTCGGTAAGCGTTTTATGAGATGAAATTACTTTTCGCTGTCAGTGGTAATTGTTAATGCATAGGGTTGATAGGATAACAACAGGTCAATGCTTGCTGTTCCTGCCAACTAAAATTTTTTTACTTATGTGTTATTTCGAAGGTGGATATTAGTAACGAAGCAGTCTGTGGAATAAACTGTAATCCTCAGGGTTTCATTGATCTTGAGTTGGGGTTGGTTACTATCGTCTTTTGCTTGAATTGTGAGCGTTACATTGAGAAAAATATCACCATTGATATTATTCCCAATGGTGATTGGTATTGCTATAGATTTTCTTCGGCAAAGGCGGCTAATCGACTTCTTTCGATACCATTAACATGAATGATGCTGGCATGCCTGAATTCTTTCATTTTGTCTGCACAATAAGTTAAGCCTGACGTTAACGGGTTGATATAGTGATTATCAATCTGGGCCAAGTTACCTAAAATGACAATTTTTGAATTCTGGCCAATGCGGGTAATAATCGATTTTAGTTGAAATTGCGTTAAACTCTGAGCTTCATCGATAATGACATAGCTATTATTGAAAGATCGGCCGCGCATAAAGTTAAGTGACTTAAATTGTATGTTAGCCTTTTGTTTTACGTACTCAATACTGCTTAATGGCGATTCATCATTGCCATGAAGAATTTCCAGATTATCTTCAAAAGCAGCCAGCCAAGGCAACATCTTTTCTTCCTCTGTGCCGGGTAAAAAACCAATATCTTCTGCGATAGGTGGGGTTGAACGTGCAATGATTAATTTATCATAGCGTTTTTGTTCAATAATACTATCCAGTGCGTTAGCAAGAGCGAGTAAGGTTTTGCCTGAGCCGGCAGGCCCCGTCATAATATTTAAATCAATATCCTGATGGTTGAGTTGAAACAACGCCATGGCCTGCTCAATGTTTCGAGGTTTAATTCCCCACGCTGATTGATTCATCAGGAAGTTATAATGCATGTCACGAAGGTTGATTGAAACATCATCAATGTTTTCTACGTAACCGATAAAGTCTTCGTTATCCAGGATGAACATACCAAGAAATACGTCAGGGAGTGCAGATTTAGGTATCTTATGGATGGTGCATTGGTTTTCATGTGTCGTTTCGACTTCATTGATTAAATCCCAAAAGCTACCTTCTAGTTGTAGATAGCCTTTAGAGAGTAGATCAATGTCATCTAATACCTTGTCTTTTCTATACTCCTCTGCATGTTCTAACCCACTTCCCTTAGCTTTAATACGCATGTTTATATCTTTGGTAACAAGGCAAACATGTTTATCGGGGTGCTTTTGCTGCAGGTTTAATGCGACATTGATAATCTGGTTGTCATTTTGTTGCTGAAGACTGGCATTTAGAAAAGGCCCTGCCGGTGTATTCGGTAGCAGTTGATCAGGGTATATGCTGAGCCTGCCTGCCTGATCCTCTATGATACTGACTCCCTCTTGAATTTCTTTGGGTGACTTGTCGGCCACTAATTTTTCAATGGATGAAATCGCAATGCGTGCTTCTCGAGAGACATCTTTCAATTTCTTATCTTTGATATTGTCTAATTCTTCAAGAACCGTCATGGGGATGACGACATGATGCTCATGAAAAGATTGGATGGCCAGGGGGTCGTGTAATAATACGTTGGTGTCCAGCACGTAAATTTTTTGCATAGCTAATCCTTGCAAAGGGTTTTATCCTAAGTTTTTTTGTTTTTTTTGGGCTGATTGATGGTTGATTAAATGAGGATAAGGGAGGTGTTAATGTAATGTCGAATAATACACCTTTGTTAAAAATTAATGTGGGTTTATATTTTCTCACTATTTTTGATTTTTTTTTAATTTCAAAAAAAATAGATATAAAAATATTTTTTATACAATTTAACAAAGAGAATAATATCC
>CAKMZU010000265.1:0-1709 GCA_929200485.1 uncultured Gammaproteobacteria bacterium
CGCGACTGGATCTCTGTAACCTCCATTGCCCCCTCAATAATAGAAAACTCATCTTCGCCGATCACTCGATTTTCTACGGCTGCTTCTAACAGTGAATTGACTTCTTCACGTGTTTTGGGTGTTGCACTGAATAGATCAATGAATTTCTCTACCCAGGATTTCTCAGGGGACTTTTCCTGCGTTCTTTCAGGGAGTTTTTCTTGATAGTGACTCTGCGGAGGTTCTTCGTTCATGAATAGTTAAATCCTTGCTTCCTATAAGTTAGTAGTTGTTTGTTGAACTATGTATGAATTAATAAGGATTATCAAAGCCTAATATTTTTAGTGCGTTGATTTCAAGTGCTTCCATCACAGTTGCTTCTTCGTCATTAATATGGTCAAACCCGAGTAAATGCAAGACCCCATGAATAGTTAAGTGTGCGTAATGGGCGTTTAGGGTTTTATCTTGCAAGATAGCTTCTTGTTTCATTACTGAATGACAAATAATAATGTCGCCTAATAAGGGGATATCGATAGCATCCGGTAAATCGGCGGGAAATGACAACACATTGGTGGGCTTGTCTTTTTCACGGTACTCAAAGTTTAGCTGCCGACTTTGTTCATTATTAACAATACTCAAGCATATTTCAGCTGCTTTTGCATGATTGGCAACCGTTAGCGCTGCACTGGCAAACGCCTGAAATGCATTTTCGCAGGGTAGTTCGGATTCGCCGGGCAGCTCATCAGCGCTTAAGTCAACGATTAGATCAAGGGCTAGCATGTGTCGTCGGTTACTCTGGTTTTGAGTCGGATTGAGATTGATCAAAAACATCGTAGGCATCAACAATACGCTGAACCAGTTTATGACGAACGACATCCTTGGAGGCAAAAAAGGTAAAGCTAATACCTTCAACCTTCTCTAATACGCCAAGGCTATGTTTTAAGCCTGAGTGAACACCTTTGGGTAAATCAACTTGCGTAACATCGCCTGTGATAACGGCAGTGGAACCAAAGCCAATGCGAGTTAAGAACATTTTCATTTGTTCTCTTGTGGTATTTTGACTTTCATCCAAAATGATAAAGGCGTTGTTTAATGTTCGGCCACGCATATACGCAAGCGGGGCTATTTCGATGACATGTTTTTCGATAAGTTTGTCAACCCGCTCAAACCCTAACATCTCATAAAGGGCGTCATAAAGTGGTCGTAAATAAGGATCAACTTTTTGGCTTAAGTCACCCGGCAAGAACCCGAGCTTTTCGCCTGCTTCAACGGCAGGGCGAACCAGAAGGATACGCTCGACCTGTTCTTTTTCCAAGGCTTCAACGGCGCAGGCAACCGCAAGGTAGGTTTTACCTGTGCCCGCAGGGCCAACACCAAAGTTAATATCATGTTGCCTGATAAGATCGATGTATTTCTTTTGATTTTTACCTCGAGGTTTAATCAGGCTCTTACGTGTTCGTATACTACCGATTGGTGCAACCTTATCATCTTGATGGTTCTTGTCGAGAAACGTCATTGGGTCTTCAGCACTGCTAAGGGATAAATGAACGGATTCAGGTGAAAGTGCTTTCTCCTTTTGAACCTCAGCGTATAGATTTTCTATCAACTGTTGACCTTGCTGAACAGCAGATTTATCCCCTTCAAGGCGAAAGCGATTGCCACGATTGGAAATCTTGAGGTGTAAATGCTCTTCAATCATGTGCAAGTGTTTATCATGTTGCCCGCAAAGT
>CAKMZU010000265.1:1719-5063 GCA_929200485.1 uncultured Gammaproteobacteria bacterium
GTATGGCTAAATCTCTTGCGTCATTTGGCTCTAGAGAAAACTGTTCAACCTGGCTTTTTTTGTGTGCGACCAAAAAAACTATCCTTTTTGAATTTCTATAATCTACGTTTAGGCGACCCACTCGCCTCTGAGTGAGTTAGGTAATGCTTCGGTGATAATCACTTCGGTGAAATCATCAATCAACTCAGTTTTTGTGCAGCTGAAGTTAACCACGCGATTATTTTCAGTACGCCCCTGTAGCTGTCCCGGATCTTTTTTTGATAAGCCTGTGACCAGAACAGTCTGCGTTGTTCCTACCATTTTACGGCTAATTTGCATGGCCTGTTGGTTGATACGCTGCTGCAGTAGAGAAAGACGCGTTTTTTTAATGTCCATACTGATATCATCTGGCAGTTCAGCCGCTGGCGTGCCGGGTCTTGCGGAATAAATAAAACTAAAGCTCTGATCGTAACCCACATCAGCAATAAGGTTCATAGTCTGCTCGAAATCTTTATCGGTTTCACCAGGAAAACCAATAATAAAGTCAGACGAAAAGCTCATGTTGGGGCGAATGGCTTTTAATTTACGGATTTTGGATTTGTACTCTATCGCGGTATGGTTGCGTTTCATTGCCATCAAAATGCGATCTGAGCCTGATTGAACGGGTAAGTGAAGATGATCCACCAATTCTGGAATGGTGCGATAAGCCTCAATTAAGTTTTCAGAAAATTCAACGGGGTGGCTTGTCGTATATCGAATGCGATCAATGCCCGGGATCTTGGCGACATAATGCAACAGCTCAGCAAAATCGATGATTTCTTCACTATGGTTTAAACCGCGGTAAGCATTCACATTTTGGCCGAGAAGGTTCACTTCGCGCACGCCTTGTGCGGCTAGTTGGGCCACTTCTGTGAGCACATCATCAACAGGGCGGCTGACCTCTTCGCCACGAGTGTAGGGCACAACACAAAACGTACAAAACTTACTGCAACCTTCCATAATCGAGACACCAGCACTGACGGCTTCACGGTTAGGAGCAGGTAATCGATCGAACTTTTCTATTTCGGGAAAACTGATATCAACAATGGTTGGCGCTTTGGTTTCTTTCGATGCGTCAATCATCTCAGGCAGGCGATGCAGGGTTTGAGGGCCAAAGATAACGTCAACAAAAGGCGCGCGTTTACTAATGGCTTCGCCTTCCTGACTGGCAACACAGCCACCAACACCAATCACAAGATTAGGATTTTTATCTTTTAACTTTCTAAACCGGCCAAGCTCATGAAAGACTTTTTCTTGAGCCTTCTCACGAATTGAACAGGTGTTAAGCAAAATGACATCCGCTTCTTCAGGCGAGTCGGTTTGGACCAATTCATGCGATTCACCTAGAAGATCGCGCATCTTCGAGGAGTCGTATTCGTTCATTTGGCAGCCGTGCGTTTTAATGTACAGTTTTTTGGTATCTGTCATGAAAGGTGAAAATCAGTGCTGGATTGGGAAAGTGTGTTCAATAGCTTGGAAAATTTGAGGGTATTTTAATTTATTTTAGTCTCGATTAAAGCCTTTTTTAGGGTTTTTGTGTGAAAATCGTGCAATTAATTAAAAACTTGGTATGATGCGGCGTTTTCTGTCTAGTCACCCAATGTATGACCCAGCGAATATTTAAAGTCATTTTTCAGCACATGGATCAAGTCTTTGAAATTTATGCAAAACAAATCTATCAAAGTGAGCTGTACAGTTTTATCGAGGTAGAGGAATTATTGTTTGGTGAGAAGACCCAGGTCATTGTCGACCCTGCTGAAGAAAAACTCAAAACCGAGTTTTTAGGGGTGAAACGCTCATATATTCCTATTCATTCTGTCATTCGTATTGATGAAGTGGAGTCGCAAGGCGAGCCAAAAATTACTGAGCATAAAAAAGGCAATGTATCGGCTTTCCCGAAGATGCCAGGTAAGCCTGAGAGGAGCGATTAAAAGCGCCAATTTTTTTGGCTCTTGTGTGTTGCTTGAATTGATTGCAGTTAACGGGTTGATAAACCTCTCATAGCAAATCTACTCACAACACTGTTGCGAATTTTGGCCGATATAGACTTTTCGGCCATGAGTGAAATGAACACTTTTTGCGTTTATAAAGGATGGGTTGGCTTCATCACTTTATCTAATGGCAGGCTATGATCTTTAGCTGTCATACGTAAAAGCTCGTCTGCGCCCAAGGCGTTTTGGGTAAAAGGATCAGACTTTGATTCTGCCTTCATTTTTTCGGATAGATTTCTATAACGATAATCATCAAAAACCTCGTTGTTGATAAAGCCAGCCTCTTTGAGTCTAATTTTCTTGCTGTTTACGTCCAGATTGCTTTCGCTCGCGATAGCCAATAACGTTTTCCTAGTTTTTTCGTCTTCAACAGCGTTATAAAGTGTTGACCTGATGGTATTGTTTTGGGTGTCGTAATGAATTGTCAAAGCGCTCACGGGTTTGGCACTTTCTTGGTGATGTAATCTGAATTCGGTGGTCAGATTTTCAGTGGCATTGAGGCCTTGAGTAATTAGTGAATAGTCAATGTCCATGAGTTTAGGGTAATTGTTCTTTAGGCGGTTTAACATATTATCCCTTTCTTTTTTATCCTCAGGAAGATAAATCGCCTTCTTTTTGTCGATTCTTATCTTGATCGAACGATCCGCTGAGTCGCCTCTTTTAAGTTGGCGAGATAGACTATCAACCTGAGTTTGATCCACCCCCATTTTGTTTATCGCAAGATCTAGTTTGGCCATTTTTTTTATGATCGAAATGGCTTTCGGGGAAGGCTTTCCATTAAGATTAGCCAGTTGGTCATTTAGAGAGTGATATTCATCTCTGAGTTTTGCTTTTTCAGTGTCTATTGCGCTTCCCGTGACGACCATGTCTTTACTGAAAATGCCAGTGTCTTTATTGGTATCCCTTTTTTTTTCAGTAGCGATGGACGATTCCCCACCAAATAATGTAGTGCCGACTACTAACAGAAAATTAAAAATAGATGCTTGGCTTGGAACAGACAGCGGGATGAATAAACTGATAAAAAATACGATGCTTAGTTTTTTCATGAGAGAATTATTTTCCTTTAATAACCCTCATTTAGAGGTGAAGTTGCAAAAAGATTCCGTTTTGAATATTACAATTCAGTTAAGGAGGAGTCGTTTTTGGCTGCAGCCCAAGGAATTCAGGCTGCATTGAATGATTTACAGGTGGGAGAGGGTTACTTGGAGACTTCAGTGATGGCTTTAACCAAGTAATCCAGATTGCTGGAAGTGATACCTGCTATGTTAATCCGGCCGGAGCCAACAATATAAATACCAAATTCTTCAATCAATTGATTCACTTGCTGTTTTGAAA
>CAKMZU010000266.1:0-692 GCA_929200485.1 uncultured Gammaproteobacteria bacterium
TTCTTTTGTTTCTTTAAGCATTTGCTGAGCAAGCAATGCTTCATCATAAGGATCATTAGATTCAACCCCACAAAAAAGTGGTGCATTGTCATCAATAGCATCGTTTTCAAAAATCGAGGTTAGGTCGAGATTTGCCTGCTTTTCAGTGTCACCACTAATCACCTCCAAAAGATCCGTTCGACCAATCAAGGCTTCCAACGATGGAACCCCTAATTTTGCCAACAACTGTCTTACTTCGGTTGCCACAAAGGTAAAGTAGTTCATTAACATTTCAACATTACCAATGAAATGTTCATCGCGAAGCTTTTCATTCTGTGTTGCGACACCTGTGGCACAGTTATTTAAGTGACAGATTCGCAGATATTTACAACCCATTGCAACCATAGGCGCAGTACCAAAACCAAAACTTTCAGCACCTAAAATCGCAGCCTTAATGACATCAAGACCGGTTTTCATGCCACCGTCAGCTTGTACTCGGACTTTATCTCGAAGGCCATTACCACGTAAAGCCTGTTGAGCTTCACTTAAACCCAGCTCCCACGGAGAGCCCGCATGGCGTATAGAGGTTAGTGGGCTTGCCGCTGTACCACCGTCATAACCTGAAATAGTAATCAAGTCAGCATAAGCTTTAGCAACGCCTGCTGCGATAGTCCCTACACCAGGCTCGGCTACAAGTTTGACTGAAACCTGGG
>CAKMZU010000266.1:702-5036 GCA_929200485.1 uncultured Gammaproteobacteria bacterium
TTGGGTTCACCTGTTTAAGATCAAAAATCAATTGCGCTAAATCTTCAATCGAATAAATATCATGATGCGGGGGCGGTGAAATCAAGGTAACACCCGGCACAGAATGCCTTAGCCTTGCAATCAACTTATTTACCTTACCACCTGGCAACTGACCACCTTCACCTGGTTTAGCCCCTTGCGCTACTTTAATTTGCAGTACTTCAGCATTCACCAGGTAATGAGGCGTCACGCCAAAACGACCGGAGGCTATTTGCTTAATTTTTGAAACTTTATCCGTACCAAAGCGAGCAGGATCTTCACCGCCTTCACCCGAGTTTGATCGAGCACCTAAGCGATTCATTGCCTGCGCCAAGGCCTCATGAGCTTCTGGTGACAATGCGCCTAAAGACATACCAGCCGAGTCGAATCGTTTCAGAATCTTTTCTAGTGGCTCAACGGCCTCTAGTGCAATGCCTTCACCTGCTTTAAGCTGCATTAAGTCTCTTAATGATGACACTGGACGATTATTAACCAGACTTGAATAGGCTTGATAATCGCTGTAGTCGCCTGTTGTTACCGCTTTTTGTAATGTCTGAACGACGTCAGGATTAAAAGCGTGATATTCGCCACCATGCACATACTTAAGTGCACCGCCTTGTTGAATCGGTTTGCGTTTCTGCCAAGCTCTCTTTGCAAGCGACAGCTGATCTTTTTCAAGATGAGAAAAATTTGTTCCTTCAATACGGCTGGCACAACCAATAAAACAAGTATCAATCACCTCTTTAGCTAGACCCACTGCCTCAAATAATTGTGCACCACGATAACTGGCAACGGTTGAAATACCCATTTTAGAAAGGATTTTTAAAATGCCTTTATTTAAACCTTTACGGTAATTGGAGAGTATATCTTTTGGCTCCCCTAACAGCTCACCGGTAGTAATCAGGTCATTTAATACCGCATAACCTAAATACGGATAGACAGCTGTAGCACCAAAGCCTAGTAACACAGAAATTTGATGGGAGTCTCTAGCAGAACCTGTCGCCACGATAATATTGGCATCGCAACGCGTACCCAATTTGATTAAGTGGTGATGAATTGCACCGGTTGCTAACAATGCAGGTACCGGGATCTTACCGTTCTCAATGGCCTGATCCGATAAAACAAGTAAAACATTGCCTTTGCTTACTGCATCCTCAGCTTCTTTGCGTAGATCATTGACTGCATCCTTCAGCGTCTTCTCATCAGGTGAGTAATTCAAATCAATAACAACCGACTGAAATGCTTGATCACTCAATGACAATAGTCGGTCAAGTTTGGATTTTGATAGAACAGGCGAACTCAATATGGCTCGATGTGCATGATCTTCTGTTTCGGTAAAGACATTCATTTCTCTACCAACACAGGTTTCAAGCGACATAACGATGGCTTCACGCAGAGGGTCAATCGGCGGGTTAGTGACTTGCGCAAACTGCTGACGGAAGTAGTCATACAGCGGACGTTCCTGTTTTGACAATACAGCCATTGGCGTATCATCACCCATTGAACCAATAGCTTCCTGACCTGATTCAGCGACGGGGCGAAGCACTTGATCACGCTCTTCAAAAGTGACCAGAAATTGCTTCATGTAAACATCAAGTTGCTCTTGGTCGATAGACTCAAGGATTGCATCACCTTCAAGGTCTGCTTCAATACGAATGGCATTTTCTTTTAACCATTTTTTATAGGGTTTCGCTGATTTAAGACTGTTGTTAATATCATCATTCAACAAAACCTTACCTTGCTCGGTATCAACCGATAGGATCTGTCCTGGACCGACACGACCTTTAGTCACTATCTCATCATCTGAATAGGTAAATGTCCCTACCTCTGATGCACACACAAGGTAATCAGACGTTGTCACAACGTAACGAGCCGGCCTCAAACCATTTCTATCCAACATACATACCGCTTTTATTCCATCCGTTAAAACGATACCTGCAGGCCCATCCCAAGGATCCATATGCATTGAGTTGTATTCATAAAATGCTTTAAGATCTGAGTCCATGGTATCAACATTTTGCCATGCTGGCGGAACAAGCATTCTAGCTGCTCGATAAAGATCCATGCCTCCAGCCAACAAAACTTCAAGCATGTTATCTAGGCTTGATGAATCTGAACCCGTCCGGTTAACTAACGGCTTGAGTTCTTGAATATTCGGTAAAAACTCCGTTTCAAACTTGTTAGTTCTCGCATCAGCCCAATTACGGTTTCCCATAATGGTATTAATTTCACCATTATGCGCAAGCAAGCGAAAAGGTTGAGCTAATGGCCACTTGGGCAAGGTATTGGTAGAAAAGCGCTGATGGAAAACACAAATAGCTGTTTCTAGTGCAGGGTTAGCTAAATCCTGATAAAAAACGGGTAAATCTTCAGGCATTAAAAGGCCTTTATAAGCAATAACCTCCGCCTGCAGGCTGACAACATAGAAACCATCATCTTGGGCTAATGCATTCTCAGCACCCTTTCTTGCAACAAATAAAGCCCGAGAAAATTCTGCTTTATCATCATTTGCGGCAAGCACAAACACTTGCTCAATTTGAGGAAGGCTTTCTGCTGCAATGACACCACAAACACTGCTATCTGTAGGAACTTTTCTCCAGCCAATCACTGCGAGGCCTTGCTTAGATAACTGCGTCTCAACTTCAGCTCTTGCAATCTTTGCTTTATCTTCAGATTGATTCAGGAAGATTTGACCTACTGCATAAAGACCATCAATGTCTTGATTAAATTCTTTCTTAGCAATGGACTTGAAGAAGGAATCGGGTTTCTTAATCAGCACCCCACAACCATCCCCTGTTTTTCCGTCAGAGGCAATGCCACCACGATGCGTCATACAAGAAAGCGATTCAATCGCTTTTTGTAATAAGTCGTGGCTAGCCACCCCATGAATTTGAGCAATTAAGCCAAATCCACAGTTATCTTTGAAATCCTCGGGGCGATATAAGCCTTGTTGCATAGCATTTCTCATCGTGGGTTCATTCTTTATTATCTTCAGCTGTGCAAAATTTGCACAATTCTTCCTGAAAATGGCACGACATTTTACATAGAGTGAGAGGGAAGGACAAATTTTTAGAGGAAAAGTTTGAAATAATTTTCTTAAAACTGCAGCTATTTACCTAAAAATGTCTCAATAATGACGGTATCAGTCGACAAAATCACCAATCACACCAAGCATTTTTTGTTGATCATAATCCTCTGCAAGTAGGGCCTCACCGAGATTTGACAACAAAATCAGACGAATTTTAGCGTTAACATTCTTCTTATCCAGCTGCATGACATTAACAAACTCTTTCACCGAGCTGATTCCTTGAATAGAATCTGGCAAGGCCAAGTATTGGTAAAGCATTGAGGTCCTCACTCGGACAGATTCATCAATTAACGATAACTGTTCTGATAACTTCAGTGCCATTAGGGTTCCTATAGCTATCGCCTCCCCATGAAGATACTGGCCATAGCCACTTAATGTTTCGATCGCATGTCCAAAAGTATGACCTAAATTCAACCAGGCTCGCTTTCCTGAGACTTCTTTTTCATCTTCTTTAACAATTGCTGCTTTTATTTCACAGGAGCGGTAAATTGCTTTTTTCAATGCGTCTTCATCTCTTGTTTTGAGTGAAGATATATTCATCTCCAGCCAGTCAAAAAAGCTGGCATCATAAATTAATCCATATTTAATCACTTCAGCCATACCCGCCGCATATTCACGCTCAGGCAGTGTTTTCAGTGTATTTATATCAATAAGTACAGCTTTGGGTTGATGGAAAGCTCCGATCATATTCTTACCCAGAGCATGATTTACGCCAGTCTTACCCCCAACCGATGAATCCACCTGAGATAATAAAGTGGTGGGAATTTGAAGAAAATCAATACCCCGCTGATAACAAGCTGCTGCAAAGCCAGTCATATCACCAACAACTCCGCCACCTAAGGCTATCATTATGCTCCCTCTATTTAACTTCATGGACAACGATTTAGTTAAAATGTTATTCAAAGTGTCCATGGTTTTATACTTCTCGCCATCAGGTAAAATGATTGAATCAACTTCAGCAGCTAAACCAAGCTCATTGTCAACCTTTTTTAGATAAAGAGGCTCAATAGTAGAATTTGTAACGATCAGTACTTTTTTATCTTTAACAAATGGCGATAAATTTTCTGCTCGACAGGCATCAGATTCAATAAAAATAGGGTAGCTTCTATCCCCTAAATCTACAGTTAACTGCATGGAATTCCCTCTGAAAATAGAATAAACGATACAAACAAAACACAGACGCCAAACATTCACCACAAATAAATCCCATCAGTGATAGGGTGATAAT
>CAKMZU010000267.1 GCA_929200485.1 uncultured Gammaproteobacteria bacterium
AAACTCTGCCGTTAATTTAAGTTGCATTTGATTGGATGAAAACAGCGTTTTTTTTAAATACTTAACCTGCTGTGGCAAGGTAAGCTGCGCTAAACGTACCAAGCCTTTTCTATGCGTCACCCGTTGTTGATCGGCATAATCCATCAGCACCAGACGTACACCATCTCCCTGGTCTTCAAGGGCGGGAAACGCTGTCATTCTGCTGCCTGATTGCTTAAATTTTTGAGTGGTTTCAATCTCACCAAACACCCACCGATTGGACTTTTGCTGTTTTTGAGGCTTAAGGGTTTTATCTAAAGCAACCTTCACCCGATCTGCATAGTCATCCAAAATACTCGATAACTGCCTTGAACGCGTCAGCACCTGATTATGCTCACCACGTAACTCAAACAAAGGTCGGTAGAAATCTTCCAGCTTCTCTAATTGAAAATCTGCAGCCGCCAATCGCGTGTTTTTTTCTTTATTAACAATGGTTACTAACCGAGCGAGCAGATCAACATTGTCAGCCTTACCTAATAACGGCATGACCTTATCCAAAGTATCTGGAATCGGTACAATCGCTCGTCGGTGTTGTTTTGGTAAGGTTTTTAATAAGGCTTCGCACTTTTCTCGAAGTAAACCTGGCACCAGCCAGTCAAACAAATGCCTTGGTACGCGGTTTAATGAAGCGACAGGCAAGCGAACACAGAGTCCATCCATCGCTTTACCCGGTTGGAAATGGTAGGTGAGCTTATACTGCACATCATCATAACGAATGCTCGATGGAAACTGTTCCTGATCATCCGCTGAATCCTGACTTAAGAAAACAGAGCGATCAGCAATTAGCACACGAGCGTCCGGTTTTTTACAAAACTGCTGCAACGAACGCTCATTAGTAATGGTTGAGGGTAATCTTGCATCATAAAAAGCATAGATCTGATCATCGCTAACGAGTAGATCGCGGCGGCGTTGCTTTTCTTCCAGTAACTCAACGGCCTTTCGGGTTTGCTGGTTTTTCTTATAAAACGGCAAATGGCTTTTTAACTGCTCTTCAACTAACCCCTGGCGAATAAATAACGCCCGACTCACGACAGGATCAATGGCGGAATAAACCACAGGCACATTATCTTCGAGCACCAATCCATAAAGGCTGGTTTTACGCATGGCAACCACAGCATTTTTCTTGGCACTGAAATGCGGTTCTGCGTATTGGTACTTTAATAAATGCGCTGCTACTTCAATCACCCAACCCGGCTTAATTCGCGCAGCTTTTAGGCCATACAGTTGCGTGGTTTCAATCAGTTCAGCAACTAAAATCCAGTTTGGTGGTTTTTTGTAAAGTCCTGATTGAGGGTGAAGAATAAACTGACGATTGCGAGTGCTATCAAAACGTTTTTTCTCATCCTTTCGTCCAATCTGGGCTGCCAATCCTGTCAACAATGACTTGTGCAAGCTCGGAGCATCGGCAGCTTCCTGATTCAACCGCCACTTTTGCTCTTTGACATGTAGCATCAGTTGTTTATGGACTTCTCGCCATTCTTTGAGTTTTTGATGCGATAGAAAATGCTGTTGGCAGAATTTTCTAAATTGATTATTGCTTAAATCCTGCCTTGCTGTCTCAACCGCCTCCCACAGATTTAAATCCGCGATAAAGTCTGACGATTCATCCCGAAACAGCCGGTGCTTTTCACGAGCGGCTTCTTGCTTGTTATGTGGGACTTCTTTAGGGTCTTGCGTTGCAAGCCCTGAGACAATAATCAACATCTCCTTTAAACACGCACGATCTTTTGCTTCGACTAAAATTCTTGCCAATTTAGGATCAATGGGTAATCGCCCCATTTGACGACCCAGCGCAGTTAACCGTTTAAATGACTTGTGTTTTTTATCTTGTTTAAGCGCACCTAAATCCATCAGCTGCTTCATACCATCATTAACATAACGCTGTTCAGGTCGCTGAAGAAAAGGGAAGCGATCAATCTCACCTAACCCCATCATGTGCATCTGTAAAATAACCTGAGCTAGATTGGTTCGCTGAATTTCTGGCATCATAAACTCGGGGCGACTAAGAAAATCGTCTTCACTATAAAGCCTGAAACACACCCCTTCAGCAATTCGACCACAACGACCAGCACGCTGATTCGCGTTAGCCTGCGCGATTTTCTCAATTGGCAAGCGCTGTACTTTAGACCCGGAACTATAACGCGAGATACGTGCAAGGCCTGTATCAATCACATAACCAATGCCCGGAACTGTCAAAGAGGTTTCTGCCACATTTGTCGCCAGTACCACGCGGCGTTTTGCCATGTTGGGTGGGTTAAATATTTTTTCATGCTCTTTACTGCTGAGCCTTGCATACAAAGGTAAAACTTCTATAGGCAATTCCGACCGCCTAAGGAGCAAGGACGTTTGTCGAATAGGCTGCTCACCGGACAAAAACACAAGAACATCCTTAGGCCGACCGGTGATTGCCTCTGCCCGCTCTGTCTGATCAATTTCTTCAAGTACATGAAGAATGGCATCGTAAAGATCATTGTCATCAGATGTCTCCTCAACAGGGCGGTACTGAATATCAACGCCAAAGGTGCGACCTTCTACCTGAACCACGGGCGCATCATTAAAGAAAGTTGAAAATCGTTCAACATCTATGGTGGCTGAGGTGATGATGACTTTTAAGTCTGGGCGCTTGGGGAGGAGTTGCTTTAAATACCCAAGTAAAAAATCAATATTCAGCGAGCGCTCATGGGCTTCATCAATAATGATCGTGTCATATTGATTTAGATATCGATCTGTTGGAATCTCTGCCAGGAGCATGCCGTCAGTCATAAGCTTAAGCAAAGCCGATTCATCACCGGCCTGATTAAACCGCACCTGATAGGCAACTGACTCGCCTATCGATTGATTTAATTCCTCAGCGATTCGTTTGGCAACCGACGTGGCTGCAACGCGTCTTGGCTGGGTGTGCGCGATTTGACCAAAACGACCTCGACCGAGTTCCAGACACATTTTGCCTAGCTGTGTTGTTTTACCTGAACCGGTTTCACCTGCAACAATCACCACTTGATGATCAGTGATGGCTTGTTTAATTTCATCTTGCCTTAGGCTAACAGGCAAATTCGGATAACTAATGGATAAGACTTGTGATTGACGCTTAAGTAATTGTTCACTTGAGCGTTTTAGAATGCGTGAAAACTTCTCTGAAAGCTCAGCTAATGCCTCATCATTATCCTTGATCTTTGCTAAGTCATTTTTTTGTCTAGCGAGCTTTTGTAGGTAATGTCGGTCTTTGATAAGTACCGAATCGGCAAATTCATTCGTATTCATAAAACTCGAGTGATCAGAAAATAGACAAAAGGATTATAGACAAAAGAAAATAATGCTATTTGAGCACAATTAGCTGACTTTTCCTAGAGAAGCACTCCCGTATAACGAACCTTTGATTGTTCATATCAAAGCTTAAGAGTCTATTAATAAGCCCAGTGGATCAGGGCTGTCCAGTAATAATTATTTAGCAAAGAGAATTTGCTTCGAGTATAGATCACTGATAGCGCAACTCATGACGTTGCGCTTCATGGCTTCTTTTGATGAGTCATTGATAACAATGAAACTCATACAAAACCGTTTGATAATGGCAGCGTTAAAAGTTGCATTATTCCCATGGATTTATGATCGAAGCAATAATTGATCAGTAACTTCCTTTATTTCAGCTAGCGTAGTCAGTAAATTCGCACCCTTCGACGAGCTCAGGGTGAGCGGCAGATTTATAGCTTGACCCGCTCCCCGTTCATCCTGAGATCGTCGAAGGGTGCAAAATAGGCCATAACAAACATAAACAATGACATCCGAATTCAGAAAAGCCTTATAAATAAGTAGATTGAATATTGATCAGATCACTATTTGATCGCAAGAACTTTAATCATTTTATTTATAAGCGCCTAAGCATTTTTCGATGTCATTATTTATGCTTGCTATATACATCCCACCGATCGATGAACTTTCAACGATAAAATGATCCAAGTCATTAAAAGGTTTCATATTATGTCTACAACGTACAAATCAATCTTATTAGTCAGAATCATATGCATATGTCAACTCCTTATTTGCATCTCTGCACGCAGTGGCAATTTAAAAGAAAAGAGCCTACAGGCGGATTTAATGTCAGATTTCATATGTGTATGTCTTGCGAATTCAGTAATATCAAGAGCTTTAAAGAAAGAAGAACCGCCTTATGATATTACCCGCTACGACAAAACCCCGACATTAATTTTCGGTGAATTAGACATCATCGGAAACCATGTCGATGAATTTACTATATTCGTAAAGTCATTGTTACCACTAACAAATAAAGTCAGAGAAAAAGGTAAGATAGGAAAAGTTGAAGCCAGAGCATTCAGGTATACTTTTGATCTCCATAAACCTCAACTTTTAAATAGATTAAAAATTTATCCTGACTCACGCCTCTTCCATCACCTAAAAGGAAGAAAACCGTAAATTTAATAAAATATGTATATGAGCTTGAATTTTTTCCTAGGTGACTACTCAATCGAAATCCCTACATAAACCGCTGAGCATTTAGAATCGAGCTTAAAATCCCGATTTTCACTCAAGTAAGGTATTCTCAGCCAAAATCCGACTTCAATTCTTTCATTCTGTTTTCGCCTCGCTGATTGTACGGTGAATGATTTTACTATTTACCCTGTTAAAAGGGTTTGTGGTTATCGCCCTATAAAAAAACCGCCCAATTCAAGGTCGAAGTTGCCATTAACTTTATTATCTAAATCAAGTGATTTTTGGCGAGAAATTTCGGCTCTTTGCAAGCATCATTAAAAATCAATGTCTTGAAATCGTTTACATGAGCGATTGCTCGATTGTTTTAGGGGCAGGTAGGGTTGCGAACTATTCTTCTTTGAAAGAATAAAAAACAATGATTCATTTACTGGATAGCCTATTGAACTAAAAAAATAGTCATAGATCGAACTGATTAGAGGCCAATTTAAATAGAAGTTAATTTCAACATTTCTATTAATAAATTAAGCA
>CAKMZU010000268.1:0-1494 GCA_929200485.1 uncultured Gammaproteobacteria bacterium
GTCCAATTGTGGCTGTGAATCAATCACAGTTAAGTAGTCACCTGGAAATGCGAGGTGTCATAAGCACATTTTCAAAAGGCGTTTTAGGATTTTCTTCCCCATTTGTTTCAGATTCTATTTCTGTCGCTACTGATGTACTTAAAAATGTTAAATTGGATTCTAAGAAATTAACAAAAGTGAGTAGTGATAAATTAGTCAAGAAACAAGCAGTTGCTTCTGTTATTGTTGATGATAAAGGTAAAATTAACGTTAAATCTTTAGATTTATTTTCATCTGATACACATTTATTTAAGGGAATTATTACAGAAATAAACAAGGACACAGTAAAGTTGTTAGGTAATAATCTGGCATCTAGTAATTATTTCAATCAAAGAAATGTCAATATAACACTAGCAGCAGATAAACTCCCTTATCCGATTGAAAAACTCAAAGTTAAAATGCCGCTTACGCTGAATTTAACAGACTTTCGTTTTAAGAAAGATTCGACATTGCAAGGCCCGCTGCTTTTAGGTCCAGATAATTATAAAGTGGATGAGGACGAAAGCCCTGTAAAGAAAATTGAAGTCGTTGAAAATCAAAACTATGAGCTTTTCTTCTATTATTGTGAAAAAAATAAAAAATCATTTGACGAAAACAACCCTGAATTACCCGATAACTCCGGTTTAAAATTGGTATACACCGCAGATATGAGTCTCAATGGTGCTTATTCTGACGATGAGTTACCAATGCCTGTGGATATATCTTCTGTGAAAGGTGATTTAGAGGATGGTTTATATCGTGCAGGCGGCTTTTTACGATATTTATCAAAGGAAGAGTTATTCTATTTTTCACCCGAAAACATTGTGAAGGTTGGAGTGACTAAAGGCGAATACTACAATGTCGATATTACACAAGGCTTGGCTTCAGGGGTATTTGATTACGATGCAGATAAAGATGTAGGTGAAAAAATTGAAGATTTTTTTTCTAATACCTTTGACAGTGAAATAGTTTCAAGTATAAAAGCGGCCCTGGAAGGTGGCTACGATGAGGTGAGAATTGGTAAAAGTGGAACGAAAATATCATTTATAGGTACTGAGCTCCCATTGTTTAGCAGTCGTACGGATAAGTATGAATTATTATGTGAGTCAATAACCCTTGATTATAACGACAATATAGCCGAAGGCGTTCCAAAGATGATCGTCCAATATATTTCAGGAGATTCTGTTGATTCCACGCAGAAAGAAATCACTTACATATACGAATTAACTGAGTTATCTGAGTGGTTTAATAGCCAAGAAGATAGAATATATGTTGATATTGTTGATATTACAGGTGAGTTAAGCAGTAACAAAGAAGAAAAGAGCTGCGAATTTAAAACAGAGTTCGTTTATTTGGTGCTTCTTGATGATGATGCAGTCAGGAAGGGCCTCATGGATGCACTTGAAGAAATTGATACTGATTACACCATATCTCGTACTGCTTTTAATAACGCCTTGATAGGCATTGGTGCAGTGG
>CAKMZU010000268.1:1504-5008 GCA_929200485.1 uncultured Gammaproteobacteria bacterium
TTGCCGCTTTAGCAGGTGTCGTAGCCATTTTGATGAATAAGCTCCGAAAGAAAAAGCAACAGCAAAAATTAGCCGCAACAGCTGATGGTGAAGATGGCGGTGACCCTGCTGACGGTCAGAAAAAATTGGGTGTATCCCTTGATCCAGATGAGATTACGGATAATTCCACAGAAAAAAATAAACAAGTGTTAGGAGAAAGCCCTGAATTAGAAGAATCAGATAATGCAAAAAAAGTTGCTACTTCAGATTTGGATTCAGGGGATCAATCGAAAATAAAGCCGGTGAGTACAACGGATGTATCACTAGATTTAAGTAAACTAAATGCCGATCTTAATGCTGACCCTAATTCAAAAAGAGTACCCACGACAGGCGCGGATGGCGGAGTTGATCTAAATAAGGTACCAACGGGTGGAGGCGGAACGCCAACCGTCAAGCCAAGAACTAGAAGGTAATCTACTTTTATGGGGCGTCAAAGTGCGAAAATAGCAACACATCCTTAATATGTGATATATCCATCTTGGCGCAAATGGACATATTCATAAGAACGGCGATTGCAATCTATCTATTCGTTTTTTAGGGCAATACTAGCCTGAGTGATCATATCGTTTTAACGTGAATCATAACCCCACCAGATTGTTGTGGTTGGAAAGATATGAATATCGCTTGGGTTGTCCAGACCACGTGCCTTGGTTTTTTCACAATTCGAGAGTTTGCCTGATGACTGATCCAGCTTGCATTGTGTCACTGAGTCATTGTTGCTATTCGAGACAAAAATACGATCATTGCCGCCGGAAAAACTCATCCGGCTGGGTGAGTCAAGTTCAGATGCACCCGCATTTTGACAATTACTCAAAATTCCACGACTGTCATTGACATCGCAGACAGTAATACTTGAATTCTGTTGATTCAGTATAAATGCTTTCGTTCGATTTCGATTGAGTAATATATCACTTGGATCGCTAATCTCTGTCGCTTGACTATCACCACAAAAATACATATAGCCTTCACCATATGTAAGATTGCATCTTACAACTTTATTGTTGCCCCTGCTTGTTATGAATACACTGTTAAAACCCATAGCAAGAGATGAAGGGCGGTTGAGTTGCTCGTTGAGCTTAGGTGTGCCGGGGCCAGCTTCTTTACAGTCGAATAAATTGCCTGATTGTGCGTTTACTTTGCATGCTGTTACGCTATGGTTGCCCTGATTGATAATAAACGCATGGCTTCCCAAGGTATTAAATATGATGCGTACTGGGTCATTCATATTTGTAGCGCCACTATCTAAGCAGTTAATAATTGCTGCTGCCTCGTTATCTTGGGGAATCATACAACGGCTTATTTTGTCGCTGTTTTTGTGAACAATATAAACAGGAAAAGCGGTTGGATGAAATGCGAGGGATTGAGGATCAGTGATACCACCTAACGCATTGTTCACACAACTGGAAATTTCATTATTCGCTGTATTTAAAATGCACTGTGTTAAGGTTTGTGAGTTCAGTATGAAAATACGTGTGTAAGGCGCTGAACTTATAACTAAAGACGTTGGCCCGTTAAATCCAAAGGCATTGCTATCTTTGCAATCGGACATTTTGCCTGTGATTGGGTCAACTTTGCATTGTGTCACATGATGACCTTCCTTCGCAGTTAAATTAGTAATAAATGCGCGTGTTCCTGCTGCATTGACTAAGATATTGCTCGGAGAAGTTACCTTGTCAGCACCGCTTGCTGCGTTGTCATCACTAACAAGAAGTTGAACAGATCTCATTCTGAAGAGACTTACATAATGTACGTCTTTTCCAGAAAACTTGGAAGCACTGGCAACCCATGCTAACGTCCCCGCTTTATTCAGGGTTATGCCCAAGGGCCTCTCAAGATAACTTGAAAAATGATGATCCGTCTTGCCTGAAAACTCACCTGTCAATCGGTTGACAGCATAACGATAAATCGTTTCGTCTTTCGTACTGGTGACATATGCGTATCTGTAATCAGCATTAAATGAAATGCCAGAGGGTTGATTGATTGAAGCCCCAGTTTGTTGGCAGTTAGAAAAACTTCCGTCAGATGGATTGACGTTGCATTTAATAATTTTATTATCCGAATCAGAACTTGAAGTGGAGTTTGTTATATAGGCATATCTTTCATCAGCACTTAATGCTATATGTGATGGGTTCTTCAGAGAGCTCGCTCCAGTATCTTTGCAGTCATTCAATAAACCATTCGCTTGATTAATTGCACATTGAATGATTGTGTTAGATCCGATATTTGCTATATAGCTACGAGTGCCTGCTCCATTGAATATGATGTGGTTTGGTGAGTTTAGACCTGAAATGCCTGTATCGACACAGTCTGATATCGTCTCAGGTACAGGTTGGCTTGTGTTATCATGGGGGCTAGTGACAGGACACATTAAAATCTTATTGTCTCTGGAGCTGGTAATAAACGCACGCAATCCTGCACGGTACAACGGCAAAGTAAACGGGCTATTATCGCTGCCTTGTGATGTGACAATCATTTCTAGTCCTGTTGGCGGTGATTTCTTGTTCCTGGAGTCATCCATAAAACTCAAAGCGCATGTCTCACCCGGTTTTAAAGAAGATGCTGTTAAGCAGTTTCCCCAAGTAGACACGCTTTCGTAGTCTCGATTATTCCCAAGATCGTTGATAATTGGTACATCTATACCGCCAGCTTGGCGCAGCTTTAAATTCATACCCGTTACTTCGACATCGCCGGTATTTTCCAGTTTGCCTCCTGTGCCATAATTTGTGATCATGGCCAAGTGATTGACCTCGGCACCAAACGCCTTAAATACTAAATGGCCTGGTCCCAAGACGGTAATGTTAAGGTTGACGGGGCTTTTATCGGCATCATTACCTGAGGCAGTGATTGATCCATTGACTTTTGATGGTTTGGCGCTGATCGTATAAGAAACCGTGCAGCTGGCATTGGGTGCTAATGTTGTTGTGCTGGCACAGGACCCACCATTGACGACAGGATTTAATGCACTGTCTATATTCAGCGTGAAGTCGGTTACTGGCGTTTCTCCAGAATTACTGATGGTGATATCACCGACCTCGGTTGGCTTGAGTACCAATGAAGAGATATCACTGCCCTTTTGTTTGAAAGCCAAGTGACCGGGCCTAAAAACAGTAAGCGGCAATTCAATCGCGTTATCATCTGCTCTTTTACTATGGATTTCGAGTTTAGATGTAAAGCTGGTGGGTTGAGAGCCAATTTTATAGGTTATAGTGCAACTTTTGTTTGGATCTAATGAAGCCAGACCATCGCAACCATTATCTTGAATATAAGCTTTGATGGCATCGTCAATCTTTATCGTTATGTTGGTGACAGGCATCTCGCCTGTATTGGTTATTATAATTTTACCCATGCGATTAGGGTAAAACGATAGACTCGAAGCAGGTGCAGAGGGTGGTGTTGTGGAAGTGCTATCTTGCTGCTTGAGAGTTAAATGCCCTGCAGAGAACACTTTTATTGGCAGCTCAACAG
>CAKMZU010000269.1:0-1661 GCA_929200485.1 uncultured Gammaproteobacteria bacterium
CCATTAATGTTGACGTCAGCGCTTTGTCAGGCATTGATGGCTTATCTGGGAATTGGTGTGAAAGTTGCTACCTTACCTGTTATTGCGCTTGGTGTAGGTATTGGGGTAGATTATGGTATCTATATCTATGGCCGTCTTGAAACCTACTTGAAAGCGGGTATGGGCTTGCAGGAAGCATACCTGAATACCTTGAAAACGACGGGTAAAGCCGTTGCCTTGACAGGTATAACGCTTGCTATCGGTGTCGGTACCTGGATATTCTCACCGATTAAATTCCAGGCAGATATGGGTAAATTATTAACATTTATGTTCCTTTGGAATATGGTCGGTGCTATTTGGCTATTGCCAGCATTAGCGCATTATTTGATCAAGCCAGAGAAAATACTCGCAAAAGAGCAAAAAAAGTTAGAAAAATCAGAAAGTAAATTACAAACAAATGTCGCTTAATGATTTTGTGAGAAATACTTCAAAAAAGAAGCGTAGCGGTTGAAATTAATTTTTATCTGATTAATCTAACGAAACTATTCTTTAGTTCGTTGGATTATTAAGATTACAATCAAAGGGGTTGGATATCGAATGAAAATCAAAAATGCACTCTGCTTAAGTGTGTTAGGTGCAGCAATAGCAATGCCTATCGCAAGCTTGGCAGCTGTTTCACAGCAAGAAGCGAGTAAACTGGGAACCGAACTCACTCCAATGGGAGCGGAAAAAGCTGGGAATGCAGATGGCTCTATTCCAGCGTGGACTGGCAGCATGAAAGGTGTTCCAGCGGGTCTTTCTTATACTGGTAGTGGCGATGTTTATCCTGATCCTTATGGTAAAGAAAAGCCGTTATTTGTTATCACTGCTAAAAATATGGCTAAGTATGAAGCTAAATTAAGTGATGGCGAAAAAGCGCTCCTTAAAAAATACCCAGCAACCTTTAAAATTCCTGTGTATCAATCACACCGTGATGGTCGTTTTTCTCAATTAACTGAAGAGCGCACAAAGTGGAATGCGACTCATACAAAATTGGTTAATGGTATAGATGGTCTTCAAAGCTACACCGGTGGTGTTCCATTTCCAATCCCAAAAAATGGTGCAGAAGTTATCTGGAATGCACGTTTGGTTCATCCAC
This sequence comes from uncultured Gammaproteobacteria bacterium, assembly GCA_929200485.1. GTDB lineage: Bacteria > Pseudomonadota > Gammaproteobacteria > Pseudomonadales > DT-91 > CAKMZU01. The sequence continues at coordinate 1,118 of CAKMZU010000269.1, forward strand.
ACCCAACGCTTAACGGTGAGCTAGATGACATTGCTGTTTATTTAAATGGCAATCAGCAAAAGCGTCGTCAATCGATGGTTCAGGAATTTCCATATTCTTATCCTCAAAATAAAATTGGTGATACTGAAGCGCAAATTGGTGCCAATGGTGGTTATGTCCACGTAACCGTACTTGAGCCAGCGCGTCAAAAAGGCCAAATGACCGTTGTACATGAAGCAATGGATCAGGTTAAGAATGACCGTCAAGCATGGGTTTATATCCCGGGCTCACGTCGCGTACGTCGTGCACCAACGGTTGGTTATGATACGCCGGACGGCCCAGGTGGTCTTATGACTGTTGATGATTCGCTTGGCTTTAACGGTGCAATGGATCGTTATGATTGGAAACTCCTTGGTAAGAAAGAGATCTACATCCCTTACCACACCTACAAATTTGATAGCCCAGAAGTTAAGTACAATGACTTATTAATGAAAGGCCATGCAAACCCTGACTTCATGCGCTATGAGCTCCATCGTGTGTGGGTGGTTGAAGCTAATCTTAAAGA
>CAKMZU010000269.1:1671-2115 GCA_929200485.1 uncultured Gammaproteobacteria bacterium
AAGCACCGCATGTGGATTATCGAGGCAACATTGAAAGAGGGCAATCGCCACCTTTACAGTAAGCGTCGCTTTTACATTGACGAAGATAGCTGGCAAATTGCTCTATTAGAGAGCTATGACGGCCGTGGCGATCTTTGGAAAGTCGGTCTTCTAAATACGGTTTATGACTATGCGATTAAAGGTTACATTGCAAGAGCACAGGTTTTCCACGATCTAAGCTCAGGTGCTTATGTTAGCGCTCGAATGGTTAATGAAACCGCTCAGCCTAACTTAATGTCCACACCTAAAGGCGCGAAGTACTTTACCCCAGCAAATCTTCGTAAGATGGGTACTCGTTAATACCGCGTCAATATGTACCGAGGCTCTTAAGGCCTTCAAAAAAACCGCTTCGGCGGTTTTTTTTTGCCCGTTATTTGGTATTTATGTGAAATCAATTATTCAGGG
>CAKMZU010000269.1:2125-5003 GCA_929200485.1 uncultured Gammaproteobacteria bacterium
ATTCAGGGTGCCTGAACTTTTATCATGGCAGTCTGACTAAATGGGGATATAACGATGAGGAACAGATAATGCATCAGTTGTTGGATCATCAAGCAAAGGTCAATTCAAAAAAAACGGCTGTTATTTTTAATGGTAAATCATACAGTTATCTATGGATGAATGACTTTGCCAAAGCCTTAGCCTCATTTTTTATTGAAGAAAAGATCACTCGAATAGCCTTTGTTACAGCTAACTCTCCGTTAAATTACCTGGTGTATTTTGCCGGAAGTTATGCAGGAATTAAAACATTGGCAATTAACCCAAGGCTCAGTAACTTCGAGTTAATCAATATCCTTGAGCAATACAGGCCGGGTATACTCTGTGTCGAGCAGAAAAGAGTAAATAACGAGTTAGAGGAGTTTGCATATGCCTCAGGTATGAAAATATGTGAAATTGCTGAGAATCCATTGCAAAGTGATCTGTTTGCTGTGTTGAAAGATTATCTCGCAAGAGATCGTGAATTTTCTCCAGATCTCAATGGAACTTATATCTATCATTTAACGTCAGGAGCCAATGGCCGAGCCAAGTTCTGTGAACATACGGCAGGTCAGGTTTTAGTATACGGTCAAAACCGTGCTGATGATATGGGGTATCATCTTACCGATCATTTATTAATTTCTTTATCCTTAAACCATGCTTTTGCCTTTTCATACCAATTGTTACCTGCTGTTGCGCTAGGGTTAACCGTCACAATCTTACCCGGTTTTTCGCCAGAAGCAGTTTTTAATGAATTGAATGGCAGTCAGATTACTTCTATGGCAATGCTTCCTTCAATGGCTTATTTTTTGAGCCTTTATGCTGAAAAACAGACTAATTTTTCCCATAGTATTCGTTACGCACTGGTCGCTGGTGATGCACTTCCTCTGTCATTTAGCGATAAGTTTAAGTCTATTTTCAATGTTGACTTGTACCAAGGTATTGGTATGACAGAAGTGTATGGTTATGCACAAAACACACCAGAAAAAAACAAACCTAGAAGTTCAGGAAGGGCATTCGATTCAACAGTCATTGAGATTAGAGATGATAATGGGGTTGTTCTTAATGCTGGTAATATAGGTAACGTGTACATCAATAATGAGGCTACCGTAACACAATACCTTTTTCAGCCAGAGCTCACAAAGGATGATATCCAGAAGGGATACATTAACACTGGTGACGTTGGTTATCTTGATGAAGAAAACTATTTTTATTTTTTGGGAAGAAAGAAACAGATCATTATTAGAGGGGGCTCAAATATATCTCCAATTGAAGTGGAGTCAGTGTTTTATCTACACCCCGAGGTTTTAGAGGTCGGGGTGGTTGGGAAAAATAATCCAATTTATGGTCAAGTCGTCTGGGCATATGTTGAACTAATGAACCGATCGCAAGTGACTCTAGAAGAGCTTGGGCTGCATTGCAGTAAGTATCTTGCTCAATACAAGCTTCCAGAAGAAATTATTGTTGTTAATGCCTTACCAAAGAATGCCACAGGTAAAATCGACCGGTATCAGCTTCAAGCACTAGCCAATGCGACTGCGATGACTGAGCGGCAAACTGTTAGTTAGTTAGTGGATTACATTGGAGATGTAAGTTTAGTGTGATTTTATAAGTCCATAGGATGTATTCATAATGGATTTTAAAAAAGGCCTTAAAGTGATTAATTGCTCCCTGATTAAACGACAGTTGCATGTGGTGTTTGATTGAGTATTCGCATAACTCTAATCATGGATAATGTCAGATAGTGGGCTTTTAACTGAGTTAGCACCTCGTTGCAGCACGTGCGTATATATTTGGGTGGTTTTTACATCAGTGTGACCTAGCTGCTCTTGGACAGTACGGATGTCTGCACCGGATTCAAGTAAATGAGTAGCGAAGCTGTGCCTGAGTGTATGGCAGCTGATATTTTTAGTGATTCCGGCACGTTTTCCTGCCATCTTTATTGCTTTTCTAATGGTTGAATCATCAATATGATGCCTTCTTATTGCTTGAGATTGAGGGTCTAGGCTCAATTGCTTTGCAAAAAATAAATAATGCCAATTGGGGTCAAACTTTGCGTTAGGATGTTTTTTATCATATGCAGAAGGTAGCCATACGCCATTATATTCTGGGTCCATCAAATCTTGCTTGGTAATTGAAATAGCTTGTTCAATTTTGGACCTTAATATAGGAAGCAATTCTGGAGCTAAAGTAACTTGGCGATGCTTACCACCTTTAGCGTTCCAAATGCGTATTGTTTTATAATCGAAATCTATATCGTGAACTCTTAATCTTACTGCTTCCATAACGCGTAGCCCACTACCGTACATAAGTTGACAAGGTAGTAGCATGTCAGTCGACAGAGATTGAAACAGCCGACGTACTTCGTTTTTCGTTAATACGACAGGAAGTTTTTTGGGACGTGTTGCTTTGTTAAATTTCAGATCAGATGCAAAAGGTCTTTGTAGAATGTGTTTGAAATAAAAAGCAATTGCGTTAAGTGCAATAGCCTGAGTAGAAGGCGACACAGATTTTGCATTGCTTAAATTTGATAAAAAATATTCAACCGAAGATTCTGTATATTTACATAGATTGCGTCTTGTACAAAATTGGAAAAACTGACCCAGCCAATAACGATATGTAGTAATCGTGCGTTTAGCGTAGCGCCTGGCAATCATATATCTGCCAATGTCATCAAGATTTTTTTCTTTAATGTTTTGCATGCGATAGAATACTGTATTTATAAACAGTAATTATGTATAGCAGGTAAAAAGAATAAATCAACTTTCAGAGAAATATCTTGAAATAGACATATGAAAATGCGACAGTTTCAAAAAAATATATAGGAAAGCTTCCTGTTTATCACGTCGTTATATAGGAAACC
>CAKMZU010000270.1 GCA_929200485.1 uncultured Gammaproteobacteria bacterium
AAGAACCCACACTGGCGAAAAGCCTTATAAGTGCACTAACACAAACTGTCGAAAGACTTTCAAGTCGAATAATGGCCTTAAATCTCACAGGTGCAAGGTTATCTGATGCAGTCAATGGGTTATAACACCTTTAAACACAGGCACTATAGAGATTTTTTGAATTTTAACTGCTGAATTTAGGTTGATAAGCCCAGCCAAACAAGTTTAAAAAAAAACCTTTAAATTTGTCAATGCTGGACATTCCCTTGTTTATATTTAGATCATATTACTTTAGGCCAATCATCCAATTTCTTGATAAATTTTTGCTTATTGATTGATACTGATATTTTTCATAAAGAAGATTCTTGCGCAGATAAATGGCTTAGTGTTTGGCTAAAGGCTTCGATTACTGATTCATGGGATTGATGAAAAAGTTTAATCATTTGATCCTCTAAAATAAAACGTTTTTCAAGTACGACGCCGATTTGAGACAGGAACTGTTTTATTTGTGGTGTTGGCAGGCTTTTTGAGCTGTCGAATTCACTATCAAAGGTAATTAACGATTGAGTTGTTTCAGCAATATCTGGATAGATTGAATCAAAAAGGCCAAGGTGCTTATCGCCAAAGATTTTGGCTTCGTTGGTAAGTTTTTCATAAATCTCAAAATGCCCAGCTGAGACGTAATCTACCAAGTTGGCGCAAAAACTTTTGATGGATAGCAAATCATCCAGTGAAGGTGTCAAGCTTTTTGGAAGCTGGCTGAACTGAAAAAACTCCACCATCAGAGACTGCCTGGATTTTAGCCACTGCTCTACCAGTTTTTCGACTTCCAGAAATACTGCTTTTTTTTGTTCTTCACTTGGCGTCATGGCAAGTTCCTTCTTGGCAAAATTTTAAGTTGGTATAAAAAAGACATATCCTTTTACCTTTTTTAAACGCTTGTCTAAATCATGCCAGTAGAATAGATTTTTTCCAGCTTTTATAAATATAAATAGAGAATAAGCAGTTAATACTTATTCTTTTGATTTTTGTAAGCAATGTTTAAAAGCTGTTTTGTGGTTTTTTCTGAATGAGTTGTAAAATTGTAAAAATGCCAATAATGGCAAACCAAACAAATGACCATTCGGCAACATTTAGTCCTAAAAATACCCAAACTGCTTCTGCGCAATTCCCATCACCAGCAAACATGGCGGTTAAAACGTCAGCTAAAGGGAACTCCTGGATAAGATAGCTAAGGTCTGGCCCGCAGGCTGGAACTCTATCCTCAGGCAAGTGTTGAATCCAAATTTGTCTGCCAGCCAGAAAAGCACCTAACAATGAAGTAAAAAGGAGAACGCCGTAAGTTTTTGGGTAGCCTTTGTTGGGATTTGAAAATAATAAGCCAGCCAGTGCCAGTAAGCATATTACGCCAAAGCATAATCTTTGAGTCATGCATAATGGGCAAGGGATTAGATGATAATAATATTCTAAAAAATACCCAAAGCTTAGCAAACCTGCAGTGACTAGGAAAATAATAATAAAGCCGGATTTGTGATTGAGCCTTGTGAGCGCCATCGGCAAAATAACCTCATATAATCTAGTTATTACTGTCATCAGTATTGCGAGTAATAGTTTTCCAGATAGTGTTTAAAATCTAATGAATCATTCTGTTCAATGATTGCTTGTTGAGCCAAAGAGTTAACGGCTGCATTTTCAAATGCTTGTCTACTGATATCCGACAAGGAAGAAGCTGAAAAATGTTTTTGCCATTGTGCATTCTTTTGCTGAACAAATGTAGTGTAATCACCGTATTCTTTTAACGCGTTAATGGTTTTGGCTGACGGTGTAAGTGTTGGGTCTTCTATTTTGCGTCGCTGTTGCTTTAAGTTATCCGAATAAGGTGTTTTTGCCTGTAATTTATCCAAAAAGCAAGCTAACGGTTCAAGTTTGTCGGTCATTTCTATGGCTAAGTCTTTAAACGGCTTTTCACGCCCATTGTCGCGAGTATCTTTCATCATCAAGTTGGGCTTTCTTCCGTAAAGAATGGTGTTTTGCAGATTGTATTGTGTGAACTGGCAGGTTTCAAAGGTGAAATCAGGGCTTTCGACCAATGCGCAGTATAGTAATAGTAAGTCCAAAAAAATCAGGGTTTCTTCATCAAGCCCCATTGGTTTAAACGGGTCGATATCCACACAACGCACTTCGACATATTCCACACCTGCGCGTGCTAATGCATTAACGGGTGCTTCTCCTGATGCTGTGATGCGCTTAGGCCTGATGGGGCTGTAAAACTCGTTTTCAATTTGTAAGAGAGAGGTGTTTAGCTGATGGTAATTACCCTGAGAGTTTAATAAACCGAGATTTTCGTATGTTGAATAGGGCTCTTTGATCGCCATTCGAAGGGAGTCAATATAATTGTCCAAGTGGTTGTAGCAGATGTAGAGTCCTTTTTGCGCTTCACTCGTGTATCCAATGTCACTCATACGTAGTGAGGTGGCATAAGGCAAATAGCAGGTGTGATTCAATTTCATTACATCAGAGTGCAAATAGTGATCTTTGGGTAAAAAGCTTTCATCAAAGGCAGGGGTTGCGCCAAATAAATAAACAAATAAAGGCGCGACACGTTGAAAATTTCGGATCAAACCAAAATACTGTTCGGTTTTAAAATCCATGGCGCTATCCGTATTGCCAAGATACTTTTGATGGTGAACAAAAAACTTATCACTTAACGAGAAGTTGTAATGAATCCCGCTAATGGTTTGCATCTTGTCGTTGTAGCGAATTTTTAATCCTTCTCGGTAGGTCGATTTCATTTTAGCGACATTGGATGTGCCAAAATACGCAATGGGGATGGGGTGATCGTCTGGAAGCTTTGGTGGCATGCTTCCTGCCCAAAGCACTTCTTTTTGTTTTGAAATTCCTGAATAAGCAAACTGATGAATTTTATAAAGATCATAAAGGCAGGTGTCAATGCGGGGGTGAACCTGAGTAATAAATTCCAACTGTGCTTCAGAGAAGTCAGTAGTTATCTGGGAGTGGCTAAGGGCTGACCCCAGGCTTTTAGGGTGAGGGGTTTGTGCAATCAGGTGATCTTCTGATGTGCGAAGCGATTCGCGCTCAATTCCCCTAAATTGCGTGGCAAGCGATGATAAAAACCCCGGGTTTTGTTCAATAGCACTGAGCGTTTCCAGAAAGGTTGCCACGGCAGTTCCTTATTATCAGTTATAGGTATCAGGTATGAAAGTAAATTTTGTAGCGCGTATTTTGCCCCTTGGTTAGCTTTGGTGCAAATTGCATTGCATCGTCTGACTGGAAAGAGTGGCCATGAATAAGTAAACTCCTCTATTTACATTCAAAAGGTTTGATACTAATGGTGGATATGAGCGCAGATGGCATTGAGCAATTATCGCTTAAGGACTATACAGAGCGAGCCTATTTAGATTACTCGATGTATGTCATCAAAGACCGTGCATTGCCTCATATAGCAGACGGGCTAAAACCCGTTCAACGGCGTATTGTTTATGCGATGAGTGAATTGGGGTTAAATGCCAATAGCAAGCATAAAAAGTCAGCAAGGACTGTGGGTGATGTAATTGGTAAATTCCACCCGCATGGTGATACAGCTGCTTATGAGGCTATGGTGTTAATGGCGCAGCCCTTTTCCTATCGCTATCCACTGATTGATGGCCAAGGTAACTGGGGTGCCCCGGATGATCCTAAATCCTTCGCAGCGATGCGGTACACTGAATCCCGTTTAACCGCATTTTCTCAAGTTCTATTAAGTGAGTTAGGGCAAGGCACAGTTGACTGGCAGCCAAACTTTGATGGTACATTAGAAGAGCCGAAAGTTTTACCTGCTCAAGTACCCCATATTTTACTGAATGGAACTATGGGCATTGCGGTGGGTATGGCAACGGATATTCCTCCGCATAATGTCACTGAAGTCTTGAATGCCTGTATTGCGATTTTGGATGGCGGCAGGAAACTTGAGCTTGATGAGTTGATGGCCCATATTCATGGGCCAGATTACCCCACAAGCGCAGAGATTATATCAACCCCTGCTGAGTTAAAATCCATTTATTCGACTGGCAAGGGTTCGGTCAAAATGCGTGCGGTTTACACCATAGAAAATGGCGATATCATCATAACGGATCTTCCGCATCAATGCTCAGGGGCGAAAGTGTTAGAGCAGGTGGCGGCACAAATGCAGGCGAAAAAACTGCCTATGGTCAGTGATCTTAGAGATGAATCCGATCATGAGAACCCAACGCGTTTAGTGATTGAGCCAAAGACTAATCGAGTCGATTGCGATGCGGTGATGAGCCACTTGTTTGCAACGACAGATCTTGAGAAAAACTACCGCGTCAATCTTAATATGATTGGTCTAAACGGCAAGCCTCAGGTGAAAGGGCTGGAAGTCTTGCTAAATGAGTGGGTAGGCTTCCGAATAGAAACAACACAGCGACGATTAAATTTCCGCTTGGATAAGATTAATAAGCGCCTGCATTTATTACAAGGCTTGTTAATCGCTTTTCTCAATCTTGATGAAGTGATTCGAATTATTCGAGAAGAAGAAAACCCGAAACAAGAGTTGATGGCTAAGTTCGAGCTGAGTGAAATGCAGGCTGACTATATACTTGATACAAGGCTCCGACAATTAGCACGTCTTGAAGAGATGAAAATTAAAGACGAGCAATCCAAACTTGAAGAAGAAAAGGCGGGTATTGAGAAGGTGTTAAGCTCAGAGCGGCGACTAAAAACCTTTGTCAAAAAAGAGCTTCAGAGCATTGTAAAAGAGTATGGCGATGAGCGCCGGTCACCCATTGTTTCACGTGAAGATTCAAAGGCGATTAGTGAAGCAGATTTGATCAGTGCAGACCCTATTACCGCTGTAGTCTCGACCAAAGGCTGGATCCGGGCAGCGAAAGGTCACGAAGTGGATGCGGAGGGTTTATCCTATAAATCCGGCGATGGGTTTTTGTGTGCTGCCCAGGGTAAATCTAATCAGCAAGTGGCTATTTTGGATTCAACCGGGCGAAGTT